>CAZUSF010000046.1:0-12041 GCA_964623355.1 uncultured Thiobacillus sp.
CCGGCCTTCAGCGTGAAACGGCAGGTCGATCCGGCGTGTGGCGTTGATGTCAGGTTGTAGACCCAGGTGCGTTCATCGCTCCAATAGCCATTACCGGCGACGCCGCACTGAACATCGAACGGTGCCGCTGCGTCGCTTTGGCCGAGTGCGGTCATCGGTGCTGAAAAGCGGGCTTGCGCCTGGCGAATATCGAGTTGTTCGCCTTGTGGAATGAAGCTTTCGACATTCGCCGCGCTCGCAGGCGCGGCAAGGCATAACATGGCTAGCAGTGTGATCAGGTGGGTGCTCTGGCGACGCATGATTTCTCCCCTTCGACGAATCGCCATTTTGCATCCAGTCTGGATTCATCTGCGAAGCAATCCCACTAAGTAATCCCTTGATGCGGGTGATGGAATAATTGTTGACCAAAAGGGTCAACTATAGATACAGTTCGGCCATCTGCTTTTCAGACATTTTTTGCAACGAGAGGACATATCATGGAACTTGAAATCAACGGCCGCACCATCGAAACCGATCCCGAAGGCTATCTGGTCAATCTGGAAGACTGGTCTGAGGATGTCGCAATCTACCTGGCCAGCCAGGACAAGCTGGAACTGGGCGAAAACCACTGGAAGATCATCAATTACATGCGTGGTTACTTCCATGAATACGGCACCGCGCCGAATCTGCGTTTCCTGCAGAAGGGCCTGAAGGAAGAGTTCGGCGACGAATGGGGCGAAAAGAAATTCCTTTTCGACATCTTCCCGTTTGGCCCCGCCAAGCAAGCCGGCCGTTACGCCGGTACGCCGAAGCCGACCGGTTGCGTTTAATTCGGTTCGCAAACGATTAAAATTGCCCCGCCCGGGAATTCCTGGAGCGGGGCTTTTTCGATTGGACTGTCATGTTTCGTTTGTTTTTTCTTCTGGTCTTGACGTTGATGCAAGCGTTGTTGCAAGGCCAGGCACACGCCTTTCCCTGGTATGCCCAGGGTGACAATATCCGAGGTGCCGAACTGATGGCGCCGGAAGAGCGCAAGGCTTACGTGACCCGTCTGCAGAGCATGAAAACCTTCGATGAGTGCAAGACTTACATGCAGGATCATTATCTGGAGATCGACAAGCGGGCCAAGGCGCGCAACGTTATGTTGCCGCCAGTCAAGGGTGACCCCTGCGAAGTGATCAAGAGCATGGGACGGATTCGTTAAGCCGGTGTTGATGACTCCCGGTGTTGATGCCTCCTGATTGATCACCATTTGATGCTTCGTTTCTACGCTCCCTTTCGCCTGCATTCATAGTGTTGCCGCCAGATTTCCTGATCATCGGCGCCGGTGCTGTCGGCCTCGCCTCTGCGCTTGAGTTGACACGGCGCGGTGCACGCGTGACGTTGCTTGAACGCGGTCGCAGCGGCGCCGAGTCGACCTGGGCTGGCGGCGGCATTCTGTCGCCGCTGTTGCCGTGGAATTACAGCCCTGCGGTGAACGCGTTATCGGAATACTCACGCCATATTTACCCCGACTGGTGCGCTCGTCAGGAGAGGTTGGCCGGAATTGAGGCCGAGTATCAAGTCAGCGGCATGCTGGTTCTGCCGCCGTTTGCCGAAGCCGATGCCTTTGCCTGGTGTCAGCGGCATGGCTGGCGCTGCGAATTGCGCGACAGTGCAGCGTTTTTGCCCGCCATCGAGGCGCGGACGGCGCTCTGGTTGCCGGATGTGGCCCAGGCCAGAAACCCGCGTCTGGCGCAAGTCTTGCGCGCGGCGGCGTTGGCGGCGGGGGTCAATATCGTCGAAATGGCGGCCGTCACGCAGTTGTTGCTTTCGGGCGGACGCATTCGCGGCGTCCGGACCACACAGGGTGATTTCTCCGCCGCCGCCGTGGTGGTTGCCGCGGGCGCCTGGAGTGGCGGGTTGCCCGGCATCGATGCGCTGTCTGAACGGGTTTTCCCGGTGCGCGGGCAAATGTTGTTGTTCAAATTGCCGCCCGAGTCGTTGCCTGAATCGTTACCCACTATCGTGCTGCACAATGGTCAATACCTGATTCCACGTCGGGATGGTCACGTGCTGGCGGGCAGCACGCTGGAAGCGGCAGGGTTCGATAAATCGACGACGGATGCAGCCCGACTTGAATTGCTGGCCTTTGCCGGCGACATTCTGCCAACCCTGACGGAACGGCTCCTGCAACGGCAGTGGAGCGGATTGAGGCCGGGTTCGCCGGACAACATTCCGCTCATTTCGCCGCATCCCGATTACTCCAATCTCTATTTCAACAGCGGCCATTTCCGTTATGGCGTCACCATGGCGCCGGGTTCTGCGCTGTTGCTGGCTGATTTGATCGAAGGTAAATCACCCGCGATATCGGCCACCCCCTACGCTTTTCCCGGGCGCTTGAAACATGTTGTTTTTTAAGGTTTCATTCTCCCGCCTGTTGCAATGTCAGCTGGCGAGAAGTTGAGGTTGAATAGATCACGTAAGACATATAACAAACGGCATACAACGACTATCAGGACGAGGTTTTAAATGAAATACAACAAAGGTTTTACCGTCATTGAACTGGTGGTGGCCATCACCATCGTATTGCTGCTGGTTGCAGTCGCGATCGCGTCTTTTAACGATCACATGACGCGAAAATACCGTGCCGAGGCGCGCAAGGCATTGATTGAAAATGCGGAGTGGCTGCAATTGCAGCATCCAAAGAGCGGCACCTATCTGGTCAAGTTGCCGATTCCCCAAACGCCCAATGATGGCGATGCCCGCTATCGCATCGAACTGGTTTCCAGTCCGCTGATGGCGACAGATCCCAAGGTTCAGTTTCCGGTGGCTTCGGTCAATGCCTTCACCCTCCGTGCGGTGCCGGTGAGCGGCGATGCCTGTGGCAACTTGTTGCTTGATTCGAGCGGGCGCACCGGCGTTTCGGGCGCGGATGCTCGAGTCGCCGATTGTTGGCATTAGTGGGCAGGGCAATCGGCTTGGTTAAGCAAGCAAGCGCCGGAACATATGTCGGAACACGTGCTGGAGAATGAGCGCCTTGATGAATGTGCTTCCGCTGCAAACGCTGCCGGTCTTGCGTCTGCTTTCGTATGACGAGTTTTTCTCCGGCGAAGCCATCGCAAAGCGTCTGAATTGCTCACGCGGCACCGTGCATAACGCGATTCGTGCGGCGCAGGAAGCCGGTTTCAGGGTGCATGCCGTGCACGGTCGCGGTTATCGCCTGGCCGCGCCGGTGAGTTGGCTGGATGCGGATCAGCTGCATCACGAATTCGAACAGCGCGGCATCCATTTGCAGCATTTCGACCAGGTCGCTTCGACCAATGCGCAGATGCTCGATTGGGCCGCGCGTGATGCGCCCGAGCGCGCGCCGCAACGGGCGCTGATCTGCGCGGAATGGCAAAGCCAGGGCCGTGGCCGTCGCGGTCGCGACTGGCACACCGATCTTGGTGGTGGTCTGATGTTTTCCTTTTTATGGCGCTCGACGCGTCCAGCCGCCCAGCTTTCCGGGCTCTCGCTAGCGGTGGGCGTTGCACTGGTCGAAGGCTTGCGCGAGTTCGGTCTGGCCGGAGCGCGGGTCAAATGGCCGAATGATATTCAGGTGGCCGGCGCCAAATTGGCCGGCGTACTGATTGAACTGGCGAGCGACAAACTGGCCAGTGACGTGCTGGCGCCCAGCACGGCGGTGATCGGAATCGGCCTCAATGTGTCCGGCGGCGAGGCATTGAGCCAACGTGTTGGTCAGCCGGTAACCGATCTGTCTGCACATTTGTCAGCGCACCTCGGACGCGTCGATCGCAATGAATTGCTGCTGCGCCTGGTTACCGCGCTCGATACCGCGTTGACGCTTTTTGAGCGCGAGGGGTTTGCCGCGTTTCATGCCGCATGGCATGCCAGTCATGCGCATCAGGCGCAGCCGATTTGCTTGCAGCTGGGGCACGGCGAGGCCATTACCGGCATTGCGTTGGGTGTCGATGCGCAAGGAGCGTTGCAGGTCGAAACCGGCAGTGGCATCCAGACTTTCCATTCCGGCGAAGTCAGCCTGCGAGCCGTTGCGCCATGATGTTGTTGGTGGATGCCGGCAACACGCGCATCAAATGGCGCATCGTTGAGGGGCGTCAGCTGATTGCCGCTGGCGTCGCGCGAACCGGTGACTGGGCCGAATTGAATGCCACCTGGCAACCGTTCAAGCTGGCGCAAGCCGTGTTGAGCTGTGTCGCGGATGCGAGCGTGCATGCTGGCCTGGCTGAGCTATTGCAGCAGCACGGCGTTGGGGCGCATTGGTTGCTGGCAGAACGCGAACGGCACGGCGTGTTGAACCATTACACGGTGCCGGAAAAGCTCGGCGCCGATCGCTATGCCGGTCTGATTGCCGCTGCCCGCTTGAAGCTGGGTGACTGCGTGGTAGCCAGCGTCGGTACCGCGACGACAGTGGATCAACTGGATCGAAACGCTGCGTTTTTGGGCGGCATCATCCTGCCCGGCCCCGATATGATGCGGGCGGCATTGCTGCGCGGCACCGGCCAGATCGAAACCCGCATGCAATCTGATGTAACCCGCTTGTCGGCAGAACTGAATTTGACGCCGCCGCCGCGCGATACTGCTGCAGCGGTGGAAACCGGTATCGTGCTGGCTCAGGTTGGTGCGATTGATGCGATGTGTCAGAACATGGCGTCCAGCTTGAATGCAACGCCTGTGCTGATTTTGACCGGTGGCGCCAGAGCCCAGGTACGCGCTGGACTTCGGCGTGAACTCATCGATATTGAAGATCTGGTGCTGGATGGTCTGGCCTGGATTGGACTGGAACTGAATTGAGCAAACTGATCGGACTGCTGCTGGCTTTGAATCTGGGAATGTTGGCGGTTGGCCTGGCTTGGCAATTCGCCGCCCGGGAAGCGCCGCAGCCGGTGATGTTCAATGCCGACAAAATTCGCCTGCTTGACCTGCCGCCAACGCTGCAACCCGATCAGGCGGAAACCGTTGCCGATGCGGTCAACCTGACGCCGGCGGTCGTCGCGCCCGAGGCGATGGCTCAGACGACGCCGCAGATAGCCAACCTGCGCTGTCTGGCATGGCAAAGGCTTGATGCGACCGGATTGCGTGCGATCGAGGCTTATCTGAAGCAGGTCGGTATCAAGCCGAGTGCTTATTCAATCGAACTGGAAAAAAAGCTGGGCTGGTGGGTGTTTTTACCGCCACTGGAGGACGTGGCAGCCGGGCAAGCGCGGATCGATCAGATTATTCAGCTCGGTATCAAGGACTACGCCCAGGTTCGCAGCGGGCCAGTGCGTAATGCGGTATCGCTGGGCGCTTTTTCCAACCTGGCGCAAGCGCGTCAACACGCCGAATTCCTGACCAACAAGGGGCTCAAGGGCATCGACTTCGGACCGCGCCTGGAATCAGGCGTGGCCAGTCTGACTTTTTCGACCGCAATTTCTGATGCTGAATTGGCAAAATTGGCTACGCAATTAAAAACCGGTTGGCCAAATGGCTTGCAGCCAGCTGCTTGCGCTTTGCCCTGATTTCCCCGGTTCAACTTCCCCCGCACAGCGAGGCGGGGTCGCACAAGCGGCCGCGCAGCCAATCCGCTGAAAGCGGCAACAGCAGATCGTCGAACTCGCCCTCCGCTCGATCCGCGGCGCGCGGTGGATGCATGATGAAACGCGCATCCGAATTGATGTTTTCCAATTCATCCGACGAGGTCGGCATCAGGATGTCACCGCCATTGATATTCTTCGCGCCGAAGCCGTTGCGGCCATGGGAAATGACGATGGCGGCAGCGGACGTCGGGCTGTTGCAAGCCCGGTTCGGGCAGACTTGAAGTTCTGCCACCGCCCCGGCCAGCGGCGTGCCGGCGACACTCCAGTCTGCCGCGACCGCGTAGCTGAGTTGATTGCCCCAGGCATCGCCATTCGTCAGGCCGAGTGTTTTCCAGGGCAGATTGCCGCTGAGTGTGGCGCATTCGCCATCGGCTAGCCGATCCTCCAGCCCGTCATTGGCTTGCGTGGCATGGCCTGCGCGCAGATCGGGGCAGGGCAGCGGCCCCGCCTGTCCGGTCTGGCGCAAGGCATAGCCGACAAGTGCGATGCGGGCGGATTCAAGCGTGCGACGGCTTTCCGTGGTTTGATGTTGAACCACCTGCTGGCCAAGCGGGGTCAGAATGCCGCCCAGCAGCAGCGTGATGATGAACAGGACAATCGCCAGTTCGATCAGTGTGAAGCCGGCGGCAATGTGGGCTGCAATCCGGACGCGGGCTATCGGTCGCAAGGCGGTTTCAGTCTGCATTGGGTGTCAGCGTCCACCAGTTCAGGTGGCAGGTAGCCTGTCCGCTACTATCCTGGCTTGCTCCTTGCCCTTCCAGCATGAGGCTGCAACTTTCGACCGTGAAACGGCCCGGCGCGGTGTCGCGCAGATGCGCAATCAGCCTGCTCAGACTGGCCGGGTTGAGCGGCGATGCGGAAAACGTCATTTTGCTGAGCTTCAGGTTGGGCGCCAGCGGGCTTGGTGTTTGGGGCGAGAGATGCCAGGTCAGGCTGTTCAGATTCAGCAGAGTTCGTGTTTCGCCGAGCGCGGTGATCCAGCCGGCGCGATCTTCTGCGCCGATGAAGCCGCTGTTGCGGATGCGCTCGTGCAAGCCGGCCTCGGTCTTGTCCTGAATCAGCCGCGCCGGCGCTTCACGCACGCTGCGGGCGGCTTCGGCGGCAATCGTTTCCTCGCTGATCAGGCGGGCTGCGGCGTTGAGTCGAGCTTGCAGGCTGTAATGAAACACAAGGCTGCCGATCAGCAAGGAGGCGATCAGCAGCGTGATCGGCAGACGGAGTTTAGGGTCCATGATCCTCATGGCGTCACTCTTGTGATTTCAACCTGGAAGCGGGCAGCGACCTGGCTATGGCCGAATTCGCCTTCCAGCTCACTGGCGACGGAAGCATCCAGCGGCCAGCGCGTCACGCTGATCGTATGGCCGGGGAATGCGACCTGAAGTTGGGCAACCAGTGTTTCAACCCGCTGGTGGGCGGCGCTGAAATTATTGTCGAACGGCAATATCTCGCCTGCGAGCCGGATTAGTGGCGCGGCTTGATTTTCGGGGCTGCTGTCCTGGTTTTCGTGGGTATATGTTGATCCGTCGAGTCGGTGAATGTGCAGCTTGCCGATCTGTTTGCTGATGTCCAGCACGGTTTCAAACAAGGCGGCGGGTGCATGCTCCAGCGCGTTGATGTTGTGCCAGGCCTCGACAATTTGCCGGCGTTGATCCAGCTTGCTGACGCCGCCGGCGTTGCGCAGCAGGCGGTCTTCCTGTACGCGGTTGGCCTGGCTCGCGGCGCGTGCCTGATCCGCCGCATGATCGAGACGCCAGCTATCCAGCCAGAGCAGCAGGGAAATCAGCAGGATCAGCGTGATCCAGGCGCCGGAGATGAACATCAAGCCGTGTTTCATCCAGTGCAGCCGGGTAATGCCATGCTGCTCGCGGGTCATCAGGTTGGCGCTCTGCGGGGCGTCCGGCAGCAGTTTCAGATACAGCGCATCGGAGGATTCCGCTAGCAGCGTGGGCGGTAGATTCAGCGTTTCCAGCAGTTGTCCGCGCAGGATGCTTTCGCATTGGAAGCCGGCCGATTCCGGCAACAGCGCGTGCAGTTGCGCCAGCGTATTCAGCGGGTCGAGCAGCAGCGTGCGGAGCGGCGCCGAGCGCGCCAGCAGACGTTGACCAAGCAGCGATTGGCGGGTGCGCTCGATTTCCTCGGCATAACCTTCGAGCGGGTTTTCATATTGGCTGCTGTCTACTGGCGCCAGGCGTGAAAAGCGTAACTCGCCTTCTTCCAGGTAGGTCAGGCGCAAACCACCGGTTTGCTCCGACACCAGCAACAAGCGGCCTTTGCCGAGGCGGAATTGTTTCGCCAGCGGGATGGCCAGCGCCGGCAACAGCCAGATGCCGGCCAGATGGGCGCCGCGCACATGCATGATGTCGAGCCAGGGACGCACGATTTCGGCATTGGTCAGGCCCATCATCAGGTAACGCTCTTGCCGGCGTTCCTTCAACTGGTCTTGCAACACCGGGTCAGACAACGATTTCTGCCGCAATGCGGCGCGATAGGCGGAATGGTGGATCAGCTGGCGCAGTCGGCGATCGGTCATTTCCCGCCGATCAGCGCCATGCACGCGCGGCAGGATGTCTTGCCGGTAAACCTCATCTACCGTATCGACGGCGATCGCCACCGGTTTGCCGGCGTGTTTCAGCAACAGGGCGTTGAATTCCTCCCAGCCTTCCTCGTGGCTGGGCAGGGCATGTACTTCGCGCAGCGTGCCACGGTGATACAAGGCGAAGCTGGCGCCCGCAGCCGACAGATAAAGCAGGATGCGATCATTCAATGTGAACGCCTTGACGATCATAACGGCAGTTCTCCGATGATCTGGTAGATCGGCAGGAATACCGCCAGCATCAGCACGGCCAGCAGCAGGCCAAGCAGGGCGGCGAGTCCGGGTTCGAGCAAGGTCAGTGCGCGGGCGATGGTTTCGCGCGAGTCGCGCTCGAAGAACCAGGCGACATTTTCGAAGGCTTCGGCGAGTGCGCCATTGGCTTCGCCGGTGTGCACCATGCGCAGCACCAACGGTGGCAACAGGTCTTGCTGGCGCAAGCTGTTGGCGACGCCTTCGCCGGCGGCGATATGTTGCGCGGTGGCAATTAATTTGAGTTGGATGACGTGGTTGCCGGCGCTGTCGGCACAGGCATGCAGGGCGTCAAGCAGGCCGACGCCGGATTGCAGTAGCAACGCAAGCAGGCCGCTGACACGGGCCAGGATGTGTTTGCGCAGCGTCGGGCCGAAGACCGGTAGCTTCAGCCAGATGGCGTCAGTCGACTTGGCGAGCGTCGCGGAATGTCGCCAGGCGATGAAGCCGATGCCGCCAAGCAACAGCAACGGCGGCAGCAGCCAGATCAGATTGGCGCGCACCAGTTCGGAGAGTTGAATCAACAGGCGAGTCGCGGTCGGCATCGGCATGTTCAGGCTGTTGACCAGGACGGCGAGTTTTGGTGTCAGGTAGAACAGCAGCACGCCAGCTGCGGCGAGCACAGCACCGGCGGCCAGGCTGGGGTAGATCAGGCGGCGAGTGAATTCGGTTTGTAGTTCATCCTGTTGCTTGAGACGGGCTTCCAGCCGGGCAAAGACGATTTCCATCTGGTCGCTGGTTTCGGCGGCGCGGATGAGCGCGACGAAGACGCGGTCGAAGACATCGGGGTGGCTGGCCAGCGCTTCTGAAAGCAGTTTGCCGCCTTCCAGATCATCCGCCAGCAGCGCCAACAGATCGCGAAAGCGCGAGTTTTCTGTGCTCGTGATCAGGTCTTTCAGACCCTCCAGCAGTGGCGCGTTGGCACGTGCGATTTGCTGCATGTGAAAGCAGAAGCTGATCAGGTCGCGTCGCGTCGCATGCCAGGTGGAGAACAGGCCGCGCCGGTTCGCCGCGCGCGCCCGGATCAAAGTCAACCCCATGCGGCGCAGGCGCAGGTCAAGGTCGATATCGTTGATCGCGGTGAGTTCGCCCTGGATGCGATCTCCTTCGACGTCAGCGGCGTGGTAGCGGAAGCGGGGCATCGGTTCTGCGGCGGAAGGTTAAGCGTTAGTTCAACGCCGGTTCATCGCCGGTTCAACGCCTGGACAAGTTGACGACCCGGCTCAGTTCATCGAGCGAGGTGTCGCCGTTGCGGACCCGTTCGAGTCCGTCTTCGGCCAGATTGCGCCAACCGCGCTGCGACGCCAGGGCTGCCAGTTCTCGCGGCGTGGCGCCGCGCAGGACGGCTTCATCCAGCGTCGCATCCATCAGTAGCAATTCCATCAGTGGCAGGCGGCCGCGATAGCCTTTGTAGGCGCAATGGGCGCAGCCTTTGGCGCGATAAATGACGTCCGGCGCCTGGTTGTCAAGCAGGCTGCGCTCGACTTCAGTCGGGCTGTGCGCTTGCTTGCACTGTGGACACAAGCGACGTACCAGGCGCTGCGCCACCACGGCGACGATATTGCCGGCGATGATCGCCGGCCGGATGCCCATGTCTTCCAGGCGGGGAAACACGCCGAGGGCGGAGTGCGTGTGCAACGTGGTGAACACCAGATGCCCGGTCATGGCGGCGCGGAAAGCCATTTCGGCCGCATCCTTGTCGCGCACTTCGCCGACCAGCACGATGTCCGGATCTTGTCGCATGATGGCGCGCACGCCGCCGGCGAAATCGACTTTCGACAATTCGGTAAGCGAGGTCTGACGGATCAGCGGATGCGGATATTCCACCGGGTCTTCCAGGGTCATGATGTTGACCTCTTCCCGGTTCAGATGCGCCAACAGTGAATACAGCGTGGTGGTTTTGCCGGAACCGGTCGGGCCGGTGACGATGACCAATCCTTCCGGTCGTGCTATTGCGCTCATGAGCCGCGCCAGGGTTTCCGCCGGCAAGCCCATGCGGTCGAGCGGGATGATCGATTTTTCCCGGTCGAGGATGCGCAGGACGATGTTTTCGCCATGCAGGGTGGGCATGCTGGAAACACGAAAATCAATGCCGCGACCGTACAAGGTGAGCGACAGCCGGCCATCTTGCGGCGCGCGCGATTCGGCGATGTTGAGGCCGGAGATGACTTTCAGGCGGACCGAGATGGCGGGCCAGTATTTGCGGTGCAGGCTTCGCATCGGCTCCAGCACGCCATCGATGCGGTAGCGCACGCGCAGGAATGCGGCTTCCGGTTCAAAGTGCACATCGGATGCACCGCGTTTGACCGCTTCGGCGAGCATTGCGTTGACCAGACGCACGATGGGCTGGGTGTATTCGGTGCCTGAACTGACGCTGGAATTGACACCGGCATTGACCCCGACGTTGGCGCCGACGTTGGTGCCGATATGAAGACTGCTCCAATCGACTTCACCGGTTTCGATTTCCTTCAGGATGCCGTCGACGGAGAGATCGAAACCGTAAAACTTGTCGAGGTATTCAAGAATCTGCGTTTCCGCCGCCAGCAACGGCCGAATGTCGTAGCGGCCTTCAAGATGCGCGCGCAATTGGTCGAGCGCGACCAGGTTGAACAGGTCGGGCACCGCGACGGTCAGCGTGTGGGTGTCTGAATCGGCTGCCAGCGGCAGGAAGTGATGTCGCCGCGCAAGATGCTCCGGCGTCAGCGCGATGGCTTCCGGGTCGGCCACGACGTGGGTCAGATCAATGCTGGTTTCGCCGGCGTTCTGTGCCAGCACATCGCGCAACACGCTGTCATTGATGAAGCCGAGATTGATCAGCTGGCGACCCAGCGGCAAACCGCTGGCTGATTGTTCCATCAACGCGATGCGCAGTTGATCCGGACTGATCAGCCCCTGTCCGGCGAGCCATTCGCCTAGCTTGGGCGGTTCAGGGAAATGGGCCATGTTTGCGATGCGGCGGTGATTGAATTCAGATTCAGCATTCAGAATTCAAAGCTGAACAATCGCTATTCATCCTGCTGGTAAGTTTGCATGCGGCTGTATAGCGTGGTGCGGTTGACGCCGAGAATCTTGGCCGCTTGCGACAGGTTGCCATGGGTCATTGCCAAGGCGGCTTCAACGTAGCTGCGCTCCCATTGCCGGATCACCTGGTCCAGGTTGAAATTGTGCAGATTGCGCAGATGCGCTTTGGCGTATTCCTGCAGCGCAATGCCGTCTGTCGGCAGTGGAATGGTGGCGGGATTGACCACGTCGAGATCGAACTCGTCTTCCAGTTCACGGGCGTTGACCGTGCGTCCAGCGTATTTGGTGGTCAGGCGAATCACGATATTGCGCAGTTCACGCACGTTGCCGGGGAAGTGGTAGTCCTCCCACAGACGGCGAGCATCAGGCGCAAAGATAAATGGCGCCGCATTCACCTCGCGTGCGAAATGGCTGCGGAAATGTTCCAGCAAGGAAAGTTTGTCTTCTGTCTGCTCACGCAACGGCGGTACGTGGACCGAGAACACTGATAGGCGATGGTAGAGGTCACCGCGGAAACGACCTTCCCGGACTTCCTTGCGCAAATCGCGATTGGTGGCGGCGACGATGCGGGCATTGGAGAAGCGGCTGCCGGTTTCGCCGACGCGTTGGAACTCGCCGTT
>CAZUSF010000047.1:0-11824 GCA_964623355.1 uncultured Thiobacillus sp.
TGGCAACCAGCGCGCCAATCTGGGCCACGGCGTTTACGCGCTGCCCTACCCGAACCTCCCGCCGGCATTCGATACGCTGCCGGTGACCAGCGCCGAGGTCGGCGTGCCCTACGCCTATCAGGCGCATGGCAACGATCCCGATAGCGCTTCGCTGCTCGGCTATGTGCTGATGCAGGCGCCCGAAGGCATGGCGGTTAATGCCACTGGCCTGGTGTCCTGGACCCCGACCTTGGCCAGTCCGGAACAAGCCAGCGTGGTGCTGCGCGTGTACGACCGTCGTGGTGGTTTCGCCGAACAGGCTTTCGCCATCGATGTGGTCGGCGTCAACCTGCCGCCGGTACTGGCCAGAGGATTGCCCAGCGCCTATACCCTGCGTGAGGGCAAGGCGTTCTCGTTGACCTTCACCGCCGAAGATCCGGAACGTCAACACCTGGTCTATTACGCCGACAATCTGCCGGCTGGCGCCGTATTCGACGTTGATCGCCAGACCCTGCAATGGCTGCCGGACTACAACGCCGCCGGTGTTTACCAGGATGTCACGCTGTACGTCAGTGATGGCCTGCATCGCGCCGCCTACAGCTTCACCCTGACGGTGGAGCAGGCCAACCAGACACCGACCCTGCGCAACATCCCGGACCGCATAGTCCGCGAGGGCGATCCGATCCGCCTGGTGTTGAACGCCTCCGATGCCGAGGGCGACACGCTGACCTACCACAGCAACATCCTGCCGCCCGGCAGTTGGCTCGACCCCAACACCGGCGAATTCACCTGGGTGCCCGCGTTCAACGACGCCGGTATCTACCACCTCGATTTCGAGGTCAGCGACGGCCATAGCGCTTCGCAAATGGACATGCAGTTGACGGTGTTGAACGTCAATGGCACGCCGAAGTTCGACGAACTGGGATCCTGGATTTCGCTGGAAGGCCAGCCGCTGTCGTTCCGCGCCTTCGCCTTCGATCCGGATAACCCGGGCTTCCAGCCGCAGGATCGGATGACGGACGGCCAACTGACCCCGCTGGAAGGCAGCCTGCCTTCCGTGACCTATACGGCAAGCGACCTGCCCGCCGGTGCGACCTTCGATGCGGAAACCGCGATGTTCAGCTGGACACCTGGCTATGCCCAGGCCGGCGACTACACGGTGACCTTCACCGCCACCGACGACGGCAACGGCACGGGCATCCCCCTGACCTCCGTCATCAGTGTGCCGATCAGCATCCGCAACGCCAACCGCGCCCCGCTGATGTCCGACATCGCCACCCAGCAGGTGGACAAGGATGCGGTGCTGGAATATCAGGTCGTCACCACTGACCCGGATGGCAACCCGCTGAGCCTGACGGCAAACGTAACCAGACTCACCGATGTACTGACCCAGAACCTCAGCGTGCGGCCCGGCTTCGCGACCTTTACCGACAACGGCGACGGCACCGGCCTGTTCCGCTTCGCGCCATTGACCGGTGATCGCGGCGACTACGAGATCTCGGTGACCGCCACCGACAACGGCGACGGCCAGGGCGCGCTCTATGCACTGTCCGAAACCAAGCAATTCATCCTGCGGGCGCTGTCTCCATCCGAGCCTCCGCGGCTGGCACCGATCGGCGACAAAGTTGCCCTGGTGGGCAACAAGCTGTCGTTCCTGATTAAGGCCAGTGATCTCGACCAGGATGTTTTGACCTTCGCCGTCGAGGCGGTGAGCGGCACGCTGCCCGCCGGTATGACAATCACGCCGCAGGTCACTTACGGCAGCGCTCTGGTTGAATGGACCCCAACCACAAGCGATCTGGGCGCATACGACTTGCGCTTCACAGTGACGGACAACGGCAACCATGGCGCCGGCCCGGTCGGTAGCGATGCGCAAACCATTCATCTGGTCGTGCGGACCACCAATACGGCGCCCGTCCTGGCGCCGGTCGGTAACCAGATCGTGCTGGAAGGCCAACCCCTGCAAATCAATCTGTCGGCTACCGACGCCGATAGCGATGTGCTGACCTATTCCGTCAGCAACCTGCCGCCGGGCGCCAGCTTCGACGTAATCAATGGCGTGTTGAACTGGACGCCGAACATCTTCCAGTCCGGCGATTATCCGGACATCAAGTTCACCGTCAGCGACGGCAGCGGCGAGAGCAGCGAAACCATCGCCATCAAGGTCAACAACGTCAACCAGGCACCGGTTCTGGTGCCACTGTTCCCGCAAACCGGCCGGGAAAACGCCCTGCTGCAGTTCGCCCTGACAGTGGGCGAAGTGGACGGCGATCCCATCGTTTTCAGCACGTTGTCCGCCATGCCGGCGGGATCGCGATTCAACTCGCGCAGCGGCGAATTCAGCTGGACGCCAGGCTATGCGCAGGCTGGCGACTACAGCCTGCGCTTCGCGGCCATCGACCCCGCCAGCGCCCAGAGCGAGATCACGGTGCAGTTGTCGATCGCCAACGTCAACCGCGCGCCGACGCTGGAGGTTTCCAACCATGCTGTCCAATTGGGCAACACGCTGGAATTCGCGATCCACGGCGCCGACCCGGATCAAGGCACGACGCTCCTCTACTCGGCTCTCGGCCTGCCCGAAGGCGCGAGCCTCGATGCCCAGACCGGCCTCATTCGCTGGGCCCCGGGTGCCGGCCAGATCGGTGAATACCTGGTCCTGGCCACGGTTTCCGATGGTTTCATGGACACTACCGAACCGTTGCGGCTAAAAGCCGCACTGACCCCCGAATTGCCACAGGTGGTGATTGAACTCACCCCCAGCTTCCCGGTGATTTCCGGACAGGAAGTGCTGCTGCACGCCGTTGCCGACAGCTTCGCCGACATCGTCGGCCTCAGCCTCAGCTTCGACGGCAACCCAGTCACGCTCGACGAATACGGCCGCGGCCGCGTTGTCGCCCAGGGGCTGGGCAAACATACCGTTACCGCGACTGCAGTGGATGCCGATGGATTGGTCGGCACCACCTCGACGGTGATCCGGGTCAAGGACGCCAACGACAAACAGGCGCCCAGCGTCGCCCTTGACGTGGCGCTGTTCGGCGCCCGCCTGTCAACCGCCACGGCCATTCGCGGCTCGGTGTTCGACGTCAATCTTGACCAATGGCGTCTGGAAATCGCCCGCCAGGGCAGCGAAGACTTCACCATTCTGGCCGAGAACGACATCCCGGTCAGCACCGGCACGCTCGCCAGCATTGATCCCGCCACGCTGTCGAATGGCTTCTATCGCCTGCGTCTGGTGGCCAGGGACTACGCCGGCCGCGTCGCCGAAGTGGAAACCGGCATCGAGATCGCAACCGCGACCAAGACCGGCCAGTATCTACATACCGATGTTGATTTCAGCGCCCAGATCGCCGGGCATACGCTTGATTTCAGCCGCCAGTACGACTCCTTCAGCCGCGACATCGCGAGCAGTTTTGGCAATGGCTGGCGATTCCAGTTGCGCGACATCGATCTACAGACCGATGTGCCCGCCACCGGCAGCGAAGACTTCGGCACCTACAACCCGTTCCGCGTCGGCACGCGGCTGCAACTCACCCTGCCGGATGGCCAGCGGGTCGGCTATACGCTCGATGTCGTCGAGCACAACGTGGCTGGGTTGCGTTACTTCACCCCCACCTTTATTCCGGATGCCGGTGTGACCTGGCAACTCGGGCTGGACGAGATCAAGTTGATCCGTGCCGGGAACCGTCTCTACGACCTAAATACTTCGCTGCCTTACAACCCGACATCTTCCGAATTCGGCGAGGCGCCTTTCCGCCTAACCGCGCCCGACGGCACGCTGTATCGCATCGGCGCCGAACAGGGCGTGCGCGAAATCGAATATGTCGACGGCGTGAAGCTGGCGGTGACCGACAGCGGCATCTTCTCGTCCGACGGCGAATCAATCCGCTTCATCACCAATGCTGCTGGCCAAATCACCCGCGTGATTGCGCCCAGCGGCAACCAGTACGTCTATCAGTATGAGGGTGGCAACATCGGGAATAACAATAGCGGCAACCTGACCGGCGTGCGCAAGCTGGTCGAGGAATCCTCGACCAATTACGGCTATGCCCTGAACGACGCGCATCTGTTGCGCGTGGTCGGCGGAACTGGTGGCGGTGCAGTCGAATACGACAGCCAGCCAGCCTTGGCAGCATTGACCGCCGATCTGGGCAGCGCCCTGAATTACCTGCAACAGCCGCATGACGGCACGCTGGGCATCGGCGCGACCAATCGCTTCTCGTTCATCGTAAGGCCAAGCGAAATCTCGGCCAGCGCCGGCGGCGCGCTGTACCTGAACGTAGTAGTTGAAGGCACCAGCGGTCAGTCGATCAGCGCGGTCATTCCCGGGCTGACGCCTCTGGTGACCCGCAGCGACGGCGCACGCACCTATGCCCTGTTCCGCATCACCCAACCAGGTCTGCAACTGCTGGAAATCTCCGGCGCTGCGGCGGGCAGCTACAGGCTGCAACTCGCGGTGGCGGGCGACGCCACCGGCAACGGCGTGGTGGATGGGCTCGATGGCCAGGCCATCGACCTGGCGCTGGGTACGGTTTCTACCGATCCCGGCTTCAACCCGGCAGCGGACGTCGATTCTGACGGTGATGTCGATGCCAGCGACCGCCAGCTTTACTTCCAGTCGCTCGGTTTTGCCGCCAATCTGGCGCCGACCATCAGCAGCGACACCTTCATGACTCACGTCGATCTGGAAGCGACCCAGGCGCTCGACCACCTGGTGAGCGACCCCGAAGGCGATGCCTTCTATCTGCGCATTCTTGGCACCACACACGGTACTGCTCGCCTATCCGGCGACGGCCAGTCGGTGATCTTCACCCCCGAGACGGGCTACATGGGCGCGGCCGGATTCACGCTGGCGGCCGATGACGGATTCAATGCCTCATCGCCCGTATTCGTCAGCTTCAACGTCAGCGATGCTCCGCTGGTCAATCTCGATTTCGTCATTCGCCAACCTCGCTTCTATGGCGGTGAAATCAACATTGTGCAAGTGATCGGCGACTTTGCCGATCAGGCCGGGGTCGCGCTGCCGGCCTCCTATCTGACGCTGGCGTCGACCAATCCGGCGGCGCTGTCCGTTGCCGTGGATGGCCGCATCGCCGCCCTGGCGGCTGGCAGCGGCATCATCACAGTGAGCAGCCATGGCATCCAGACGGCCACCGCGTTCAGCGTCGGCCTGCCTGTCGATGAACATCAGCAGTATCTCTATGCGGTCGGTCTCGATGCCTATCCGCAAGCCGTAACCTTGCTGGTCGATGGCACACGCCAGATGCTGGTCGGGCCGCAGCAAGACTACAGCTTCGGCGCCGCGATTACCGGCACGCAGTATTTCGTCACCAATCCGGCCATTTCTTCGGTCAGCGCTGACGGCCTGGTCAGCGGCCTGGCGGAAGGTACGACCTACCTCACCATCATCAACGGCGTTGCCGAAGCGGTGGTACCGCTCAAGGTTGTCGCAATGCCCACGGCGGGTGCAACCGTCAGCGTGGGAGTGAACGGCGGTGCAGTTCAGGCAGCAGACGGTTCCAGCCTGACCATCGCACCCGGGGCGCTGGAAGGCGATGCCAATGTTCTGCTTGAAAACCTTGGCCAGGCGGACATGCCCTACAGCATGCCCGATGGCTTTGCTTTCGCCTCCGGCTACCGCATCAATACGGGTGACGCCAGCGTCAGTGTGCCGATGCAACTGGCGATCAAAACTGATCTGGCGCCCGGCACCCAGGTCTGGTTCTTCCGTGCCAGCCAACTGCCGGACGAGAACGGCAATCTGGTCAACGTCTGGATGCAGGACGACAGCGGTGTCGTAGACGCCAACGGCTATGCGCGCACCAACTCGCCGCCCTATGCGGGTGTAAGCGGCGCGGGCAGCATCAGTTTCATTGGCACCAGCAATGGTTCCATACTCAGCGAGGTCCGCGGTCGCATCTACCTGACCATGCCGCTGGGCCTGGATTCGGGCTCCGCGATCGGCATTATGGCGATGGGCCCGGTGGGAACGGCAATTGGCGCCCAGTTGTATGCCGGTAGCCTGTTCGGCCTGACCTTGCAGGTCGGCGCCCGCGATTTGCAGATTACCTCGATCCAGGAAGATGGCACCCTGCTGGTCCAGCACAATCAGGTGACGCTCAATGAGAATCGCGTTACCAATTTCGAAACCTTCTTCAACAACGCAGTGACCACTGGCGGCCCCGGCAGCGCGCCGGCGATCACCTCGGCAAGGCTGGAGTTCGATGCGGTCAATGGTCCGGTGCTGGATCTGACCGGCGTGCGTTTCACCTACGCCAATTCGAGCGCGCCCGCCGACAAGCGCGTCGGCAGCAATTTCCGGGATGCCATCGTCAAGTTCAGCATGCCGGACGGCAGCTTCGTGAAGGTGACCGGCGCGGACATCCTCTCCGGCAGCGCCACCAGCCTGCGGGTCAAAGTGCCACAAGGTATCGTCCTGGGGACCGCCACCGTCACCGTCACCCGGCAGCAATATCGCCCCAGCGGCACTGACTGGGTGCTGAAATACAAGGCCAGCAACACAACCCAGCTCGAACCGCAGAACAGCTATGTCTTTGCTGCATTGGGCGGCAAAGAGGTCGCCATCATCGACCAGGCCACAAACCAACTGGCCGCGAAAATCGAGGTCGCACCGGGCATCGCCTGGCCGTCGACCCGTTCCATGGCGCTGACGCCGGACGGCACCCGCGCCTATGTCACGCTGCGCTACGCCGGTGGCATCTCGGTCATCGACACCATGGCGCTGCAGGAAGTGGACATCAACTCCGCCACCGCCACCATCGACCACATTGAACTGTGGCCAGGTTCACAGCCCTTCTGGGCCGTGGCCGACAAGAATGGCAAGTATCTCTATGTCGGCGACGAAACCAAGTCGACCATCTATGTCATCGACATCGATCCGTCGTCCGCCAACTACAACCAGATCCATCAAACTCTGAACCTGACCGACGCACCCGCTGGTTTGCGCGGCATGGACATCAGCGCCGATGGCGAACGTCTCTACGCCGCCGCGCCTGCGGCCGGAAGTTTCGGGATACGCAATATTCCGGACGGCAAGATCATCGTCATCAACACCGACCCATCCAGCGCCAATTTCCTCAAACAGGTCGGCACCCTGAATGCCGGTCCCAACCCCTACGGCGTTACAGCTACATCGGATCCGAGTCTGATTACCTTCACCAACTTGAAATCGGATCCGCGTGGCCTTGGTCTGATCAAGGCCGATGCCGCCCGGAATTCGGGAACGGTCAGCTACCTGGCGATGAATCTGGGTCCGCACATGGACTATTTCGACGTCAACAACATCAACAGCGTCGCTGTGATGCCTGACCTTTCCTATGCCTTCGTCTCGGCGTTCAACTGGTTCGTCCAGGACGACCCGTCGCGCGACCCGAACTACGACTTGTCCCGTCCCGCCGGCAGCAACATCGGCATCGTCAAGGATCCGTTCGGCCTGCATGGTCCGGCTCAACTGGTCGGGGCGACACGCCCCATCCCGATGGCATTCATGGACAACCTGGTTTTGTCTCCAGACGACGACTACCTGTATGGCGCCTATCGCGGCAGCAATGCGGTCTTCGTCTTCGATGTGGCGGAACTGCTGGGCGAGGTCGAGCACAACCTGGCCGATCCGCTATTGGCCGACCGCATGACGCGCTTCCCGGTCGACGACATGATGGACGGCGCGCTATTCGTCAACCTCAACGACGACGGCGAGTATTTCCGCGGTAATTGGCTGATTGACGTGCGTGCCGATTACAGCATCACGCGCAACTTCAATGGAATGCCGGCTTATCCCTATACCTTCAAGAATTTCGATCCGGACTATGCCCCGATCGGAACCGGTGGCAGCCCGCAAGGCCTGGCCGCGCAGGAGATTTATGTCCCGTTCAGCGTGAGGGATGCCTCCGGTGACGACACGGCCAGTACCGTGTTCCAGCATGGCGCGATGACCGTCAGCTACAACCTGACGCCTGCATCGCTATCGGGAACCTTCAGACAGGCGACGTTGGTAGCCGAAGGCCTAAATACGGGTCTCAGCTTCGACCTGAAGACCTTCAACACCCCCTTGCAAACCGACTATCTATTCAACCTGGATGCCCTGCCGACGGCGTTGACCCCGGATGAATACATGTTCCAGCTGCGGGTGGATTACACCAATCCGTCGATCTCGGCTGACATGCTCGGCTTCGAAAGTCTCGACATCCTGGGCGACCAGATTCTGTTCGGCACGTTCAATGCTGACTCGTTCAATCTCGACACGATCGCGCCCTTCAATGCCAATTCCTATGCCAATCGCGGCCTGGTCCTGTCTGGCACGGGCGGTACCGACACGCTCGAAATGGGCGTGACCATGGATGATGTGTTCAGCATCAATGGAACCGATCTGGCGAGCTTCACGGTCAGACCCAACACCCCCCCGGATCAAGCCGTCTATCACGGCAGCGCCTTCGATTTCCTGACCCTTGATGACGGCCGCGAGATCTACTTGCAGGGCATCGAACGGCTCCTCTTCTCCGACGGAAAGGTCAAAGAACTGCAGGTGGATGCCAGAGAAGTCGCATTCGACACCCAATGGGGCCTGATCGCAACCGACGTGCCCAATGTCTGGCGCTTCACCACCGGTGGGGACAAGGTTCTGCTGGTTTCGCTCGATACCAGTATGCCCAGCGAACCCAATGGGGTTGGAACGGCAACCGCGCGGGGAAACGACCTGGATTCCTCATCGCGTCTGGCATACGGTGATGCGAAAACCCTTGCTGAATCCGCGAGTCAACAATCAGTCCTCAATCTGACTCACGGCCATGAGGCGATCAGCGTCTTGTCCTCTCCAGAGAACGGCCATCGGGTGGTAGGCATCAACTGGACCGGTCCTGTGCTAGTGGAAAACCCCTATCAGCAGACGCTCGACACTGCTGTTCAGAACGCTATCAACAAGGCCGCAGCTGGCCAACGTATCGTCTTCCAGGGCGGAGTTCAGGGAGAATGGTGGTTAAACAACAACCCAGGTCTTCTCGCCATGGTGACCGGGCAGGTGGACAATGCAATCTTCGCTGTGGCTGCAGGCAACGGCAGTATCAACATCAGCGAGATCAACCCAGCCGACCCCAGTGTGTCACGCAATTACAGCGGCGGTGTGGCTCGGCTGGCGGGCACCAATTCAAACGTGATCGCCGTCGGGGCGCTGGAACACACTGCGAACCTGGTGCTGGATCTGAACGCAGACCGCAATCAGTTGGCACCTAGTAACGTGGTGAACAACGCGGGGTCCGTGAACTTGGCCAGCTATTCCAATTACGGTGCCGGCCTCACTCTGGTAGCGCCCACTGACAATCCTGCATCGAAGCAAAGCCACGATATGCAGACGGTCGCCATTCTGGCTGCTTGGCCGACCAATGACTTCACGTTGACCTTCAAAGGGGATACGACAGCGGTGCTTTCGACCAATGCCACTGCCGCAGATGTGCTTGCGGCCTTGGAAGCCCTGCCAAGCATTGGCGCCGGCAATATCTTGGTGAGGCATAAGGCAGGTTTTGCTGAATGGACAATCATGTTCATCGGCAAGAATGACCCGTCCCTGGGCAATTCCGAGCAGCCCCTGCTGGTTCTGAAAACCGGAGCAGGCGCAGCATCTCCCCACGCCACCGTGACACGGCAATACCAGGATGTCGATCCATTCAGTGGAACCTCAGCCGCCAATCCGGCTATGGCCGGCATCATTTCCCTGGTCTGGCAACTTAACCCGACGCTGACTGCCACGCAGGTGCGTGATTTGCTCGAAGCCACGGCCATGCGGATCGGTGCGACGCCGGCAATGCTCGCCGATGTGACCAATTACAACCCGCCATCCATCGGCGGCGATGGCGGAACCGGCCCCCGGATCAGCTCGGTTGCAACCAGCACCTCGGGTGGGGCACCGGCGAGAAACGATGTCTTCGGCTACGGTCTGGTGGATGCCGGCAGGGCAGCCGCACGCGCCTATGCCCTGACCCTGATGCCGGAACTGGCCAATCTGTATAAGGACTCGGGTGAGCGGTATGCCGCTGCGCCGAACATGGGCACGGTTTCAGGCCTTGTCACGGATGAAGCAACCCTGGCAGCAACGAATCCCGTTACTTCGGGAACCAACCCGGACACCGCCTTGAGCTATTGGGCCGGGCTCCTGAACGAGAACTTGCCGATCACGCTCAATGTGAGTCTGCAGGATCTGCCCGATGGGCAGCTGGCCGAGGCGCGGATTGATGCTTTCGGCCCGGATGGATTGCCTTCCGCCGGTACCATCGTGCTCGACATCAATGCGGCCGGGATCGGCTGGTTTGTCGACACTACGCCGCTGGATCACAGCGAATTCGGCATCACACTGGATGGAAACGCGTTCCAGGCTGGCGGCGATTCTCCCGCCAGCGGGAAATATGACCTGTTGTCCGTGCTGCTGCACGAGCAAGGCCATTTGCTTGGCTTTGGCACTGGCGTGCCCGGTTTTGCCAGCCACATTGGCATGATCGCCGGCTCGCAATTGTTCATCGGCCAGGGCATCAGCGCGCAACTGACCAACGATGGCCAACATCTCGACAGCAGCCGTTACCCCAACGACCTGATGAACGATCTGTTGTCGCCCGGAACGCGCCGACTTCCATCCGAACTGAATGTCCGGATACTGGAAATGGTCCGTCAGCAACCGAACGACCCGGCATCCGCGCAAACCGCGGGCATCTCGCTAGGCGCTTCGATTGACGCCCAGCCCATAACCTCGGCGGTTTCCTTGACCACAATCGAAACCTACAGCCCGCGGGATACCGGCACCTTGCATGTCGACATCATCAACGGCGGTTTCAACATCTCCGACCCGAATGACGCCGGCTTCGGTTGGACGCTGAGCGGTAGCAGCGTGGTTGAGAATGGCGTCCTGACGCTGAATGAAAATGCCAACGTCACCAGCCAGGTGACGCAAACTTTTGCCCTGCCGGCTGATGCGCAAACTCTGCGCTTCACGCTGTCAGGCTCGCATTTCGATACCCCCAATGGCGGCCCGTTGGATGCCTTCGAGTTCGCCCTGCTGGGCGACAGCATGCAATCGCTGGTTGGTACCACCGGCCTGACCATGAACGACGCCGCGTTGAACATCCAGGCTGACGGTACGGTGTATCGCTCGAACCTGGTAAATGTGCAGGGCCTCGGTACCAACGACAAACTCGATGACGGCGAGGTTTTGACCATCAGTATCAACCTGACCGGTCTGGCCGATGGCAGCGTGGCCAACGCCTACTTTGACCTCATCGGCTTCGGCGCACTCGGCAGCCGGGTGGTCATCGACAATGTGCTGATCACCCTGCCGGGCGGCGCCAACGAGCCACCGGTCGCGGTGGACGATACCGCTGTTGTGGCCGAGGATCAGAGCGTAGCCATCGAGGTGCTGGGCAACGACAGCGATCCGAACGCCGATCCGCTGTTTGTAGAACAGATGAGCGAACCTGCTCACGGTTCGGTGGTGCTTACCAATGGCAGCTTCACTTACACGCCAAACCACGACTACCACGGCACTGACAGCTTCACCTACCGGGTGAGCGATGGCGAATTCGCCTCCAGTGTGGCAACGGTGAACATCACCGTCACCCCGGTGAACGACGCCCCGACCACCAATGTGGTGGTTCTGGCATCGATCGCCGAAGACAGCAGCGCCCGCGTCATCACCCAGACCGAATTGCTGGGCAACGCGGCTGACATTGACAGTGCCAACCTGACCGCCACCGGTCTAACCATTGCCAGCGGCAACGGCAGCCTGATCGACAACGGCGACGGCACATGGAACTACACCCCAGCGCTGAACGACGACACCTCAGTCAGCTTC
>CAZUSF010000048.1:0-11442 GCA_964623355.1 uncultured Thiobacillus sp.
GGAGCGGATCAAGCCGGGGCTGGGAAGGCCGCGCCGCACGTTGAAGAACCTGTTGCGCGAAGCCGGAATTCCGGCCTGGCAACGTGGTGCGATGCCGTTGATCTATCTTGACGATGACTTGGTCTGGGCGGCAGGAGTCGGGGCTGACAGTGATTTCCTGGCCAAACCGGAAGAAGCCGGTTGGCTTATTTCATGGCAGGCGAAACAGGGTTAGGTACGACTGAATAAGGCAGCGTAAGCAGTGCGTTGTAACCCAGCTTGCGCATTTCAATCTGTGCCTTTTCCGCTTCCTGGCGATTCAGGAATGGGCCCAATTGCACGCGTGCTTCCATGTGTGCCCGGATGCCTTGCTTGTTCAACTTGGTGACCAACTCACGCGCATTATCGGGATTGCTGAAAACCCCCAGTTGCACGACGTAGCTTTTACCTGCTACCCCTTGCGGTAGCGGCTCGGCAGCGGGTGGGGTGGTAGGCCGGGCAGCTGTCACGGTGGCGGGGCGGGGCGTCACCTGTGACGGGAAGGCGGGTTGCGGCGAAGGTTGCGCGCGCGGTGGCAGCAGGTTGTTGCTGACCTTGGGCGGCGGTGGCGGTGATTTCAACGGCAATTCCGCCGTCTCCGCTGCTTTTTCCATGCCGGCTTCGGGAGTGACGTCGGAGTTATCTTCGGCCAGCGGCGCTTCGGGTTCAGTCTCCAGCGCTTCGGTTTGCGGTGCAGCGATTTCAGGCGGTGGCGCGGATACGATGGGCGCCGGCGGAGCCTCCGCGACAGGGGGCTTTTTGCTGTCGGACTGGTCCAGCCACCAAAGCCCGCCCAACGCGGCGGCGGTCACGACGCCGGCAACAGCGAGACGTAGCAGCGCTTTCTTTTTGACATCTTCATTTTCCGGCATCCCATTTTCGGCTTGCATTCAGGTCTCCAGAGGGCGCGCGGGAACGGCGCATCGCCTTTATTTTAGGGGCGTTTCATGGTAACTTGCGCGCGCTTTTTCGCTTGTATTCAATCCTTTGCCATGCCTTTTTGGCGCTGACTCGAACCAGGTCGGCGGGCATTGCATTCGCCAAATCGCATTCACCATCACTTATTCCCATTATTTAATTTTTTCCCAGTTTAATTATTTTTCCTCCGGAGCATAAAAAATGGCTGTTGAACGCACTCTGTCCATCATCAAACCTGACGCTGTCGCCAAAAATGTGATTGGCAAGATCTATTCCCGTTTCGAATCCAATGGCTTGAAAATCATCGCCGCTCGCATGGCTCACCTGTCGCGCGCCGAAGCGGAAGGTTTCTACGCCGTGCACAAAGGCCGTCCCTTCTTCAATGATCTGGTCGAATTCATGACCTCCGGCCCGGTGATGATCCAGGCTCTGGAAGGCGAGAACGCGATCAGCAAGAACCGCGAACTGATGGGCGCAACCGATCCGAAGAAAGCTGAAGCTGGCACCATCCGCGCCGATTTCGCGGAAAGCATCGATGCCAACGCCGTGCATGGTTCCGATGCGGCTGAAACTGCTGCTGTCGAAATCGCCTATTTCTTCCCGGGTAGCCAGGTTTATTCACGCTGATTAGTTGCTCTGAAGCATCCCTGAAGTGAACCGAGTCAATCTGCTCGATTTCGATCTGCCTGGTCTGGTCGCTTTCTTTGAAAGCATCGGCGAGAAGCCTTTTCGCGCCCGTCAGGTACTGCAATGGCTGCATCAGCGCGGGGCGGATGATTTCGAACAGATGACCGATCTGGCCAAGTCGTTGCGGATTCGGTTGCCCGAGGTGGCCGAGATTCGGCCACCGGTACTCGGTCACGAACAATGCTCCAGCGACGGTACCCGCAAGTGGTTGCTCGAAGTGGGGCCGAACAATCGGGTCGAAACCGTGTTCATCCCGGAAGATGATCGCGGTACCTTGTGCGTCTCTTCGCAGGTGGGTTGCGCGCTCGATTGCGCTTTCTGTTCCACCGGCAAGCAGGGTTTCAACCGCAACCTGTCAGCGGCTGAAATCATCGGCCAGTTGTGGTGGGCGAATCGTGCATTGGCAAATCAAACCTTGCCACATGGATTCGACAGCAAGAATGAACGCATCATTTCCAACGTGGTGCTGATGGGCATGGGCGAGCCGTTGCTCAACTTCGAAAACACGGTGACTGCGGTTTCTCTGATGCTGGATGACCATGCGTATGGCTTGTCGCGGCGTCGGGTCACCATTTCCACCTCCGGTATCGTGCCGGCGATGGATCGTTTGCGCGAACGGCTGCCGGTGGCGCTGGCGGTTTCGCTGCATGCGCCCAACGATGCATTGCGCGATCAGTTGGTGCCGGTGAATCGCAAATATCCATTGCAGGAGCTGATGGCAGCGTGCAAGCGCTACATCGTCGATGGGCCGCGCGATTTCATTACCTTTGAATATGTCATGCTGGATGGGGTCAATGACCAACCCGAGCATGTTGAGCAATTACTTCATCTGACACGCGACATTTCCTGCAAATTCAACTTGATACCGTTCAATCCCTTTCCCAATTCAGGTTTCAAGCGTTCGCCGTCTGAACGTGTCCGCAAGTTTGCCTCCCAGTTGATCGAAGCCGGCAAGGTCGCCACGACGCGCAAGACGCGCGGTGACGATATCGATGCCGCCTGCGGTCAATTGGCCGGCCAGGTAGAAGACAAATCGAAACGAGTCATCAAACGCATGGAGTTGGCGGCATGAAGCAACCGACATTGTCGCTGGCCACATTTGGCCTATCAATCAGTCTGCTCTCGCTTCTGGCAGGTTGCGCAACCTCCCAGCAGTCTGGCGGCAGTATGGAATCACGCTCGGCGAGGGAAGAAAACCTCAGCGCGCGGCTGCATACCGAACTCGGCGCCAGCTACTTCCAGCGTGGTCAGTACGCGGTGGCATTGCAGGAATTGCGTATCGCGCTCGACTCCGATAGTCGCTACGCCCCGGCCTTCAGCATCCTGGGCCTGGTGCATGCCGAACTGCGGGAAGACAAGGAAGCGGAAGGCCATTTCCGGCGTTCGATCGAGTTGTCGCCCAATTATTCCGAAGCGCACAACAACTTTGCGTTGTTCCTCTGCCAACGCGGACGCACGGCGGAGTCGCTGAAGCATTCCGAACTGGCATTGGCCAACCCGCTTTATTCGACACCGGAAAAAGCCCTCGCCAATGCGGGTAATTGCGCGCTTGAAAAAGGCGACAAGGCGCAGGCCGAGATTTATTTCACGCGCGCGCTGAAACGCTCGCCGAACCAGGCTACCGCGTTGCTGGGCATGGCGGAATTGCATTTCCGGCAGGATCGCTGGCTTGCCGCGCGCAGCCTGCTGCGCCAATACAGCGCCCAATTCAGCGAACTTGCCGCGCTCGGACCGCAGGCGCTTTGGTTGGGTGTGCGCGCCGAACGCAAACTCGGCGATCGCGAGGCCGAAGCCAACTATGGCGCCTTGTTGCGCCGTCGCCATCCCGAAGCTGTCCAGGCGCAATGGTTGCTTACCGGACAATATGATCAAGCAGGGAGCCTGTTATGAGAGACGTGTTTCAGGCCAATTTTGGCGGCAGATTGAAGGCCGCGCGTGAAGCCAGAAATCTTGCGCAGTCTGATGTAGCCGCCAAGCTCAAGTTGACCGCGCGCCAAATCGAGGCGCTGGAGCAGGAAGATTTCAGCCATTTGCCGAGTGAAGTCTTTGTGCGTGGATTTGTCCGCAACTACGCTCGACTGGTCGGCATCGAGCCGGATAGCCTGATTGCGCCGGTGGATGCACAGGCCGAGGTTTCGGAAACGATTACCGCGCCCAACGCCGGACTCACCGTCGGGTCCAACGGCATTCGCATCTGGCTGGTGTATCCGATCATCGCGTTGACGCTCTTTCTGCTGCTGGTGGCCGCGCTGTATTACTGGTTAAGCCAGGGAGAAGGCGCATTGATCGCGACACCGCCAGCGGTGGTCAGCCAGAGCGACCCGGCTACAACGGGTGAAGACTTCATTGCACCCACCATCACGCCGCTGCCTGATGCAACTGCGCCGACGCTGGATGTCAATCAGTTGGCCGGGCAAACACCAGCGTTACCGATGCCTGAATCAGGTCAGCCGAGCAATGCGGGTATCCCTGTCGGGCTGGATGGTGCCGCCAGGACGCCTCCGTCAGTTCAACCCATGCCTACAGCGCCGGAAGCGATCAGTCCGCCGGTCAACACAAATGCCAACGCAAATGCCGACGCCAAAGCGGTCGTCCGCAGCATGCGTTTCGAGCCAGCCACGGATGCCTGGATACAAGTGGTCGATGCCAAGGGCGCGCGTTTTTCGAAACTCGTGATTGCCGGCTCGACGGAAGCTTTTTCCGGCATGCCACCGTTTCGCCTGGTGGTCGGCGAGGCCGCACTGGTCAAGCTGACTTATAACGGTCACAGCATTGATCTGGCGCCCTTTATCGGCCAGAAAGTGGCGCGTCTGACTCTCGAATGATTGGAACTTCAGCATGAGCCTAACGACTTCGATCGTCCGACGTCCTACCCGCCGCGTCATGGTTGGTCATGTGCCGGTGGGGGGCGGTGCGCCGGTCGTGGTGCAGTCGATGACCAATACCGATACCGCCGATATCGTTGCCAGCGTGGCGCAAGTTCACGCCCTTTGGCAGGCTGGTTCCGAAGTCGTGCGCCTGACCGTCAACACTGAGGAAGCCGCGCGCGGAATCGTCGCCATTCGGGAAAAACTCGATGCGCTCGGCTGCAATGTGCCACTGGTGGGCGATTTTCATTTCAACGGCCATCGTCTGATCAAGGCGGTGCCGGAATGCGTTGAAGCGCTCGCCAAGTTGCGCATCAACCCGGGCAATGTCGGTCGCGGCGCCAAGCGGGATGAACAGTTCGCTGTCATGGTCGAAGCCGCCGCTCGGCACAACAAGGCAGTGCGCATCGGCGTCAACTGGGGCAGTCTGGATCAGGAATTGCTGGCGCGCATGATGGATGAGAACGCCAAGCGACCGAAGCCGCATGCACCCGAGGAAGTCATGCGCAATGCGCTGATTACCTCCGCGCTGGACTCCGCCCGTCGCGCCGAAGAACTCGGTCTGCCCGGCGACCGCATCATCCTGTCGTGCAAGATGTCCGGCGTGCAGGACTTGGTCAAGGTATACCGCGATCTCGCCGCGCGCAGCGATTACGCGTTGCATCTGGGTCTGACCGAAGCCGGCATGGGCAGCAAGGGTATCGTCGCTTCGACCGCCGCGCTGGCGCTGCTACTGCAGGAAGGCATCGGCGACACCATTCGCGTTTCGCTGACGCCGCAACCCGGTGAATCACGCACCACCGAAGTCCAGGTCGCGCAGGAAATCCTGCAAGTGATGGGCATCCGCTCGTTTACGCCGCTGGTTACCGCCTGCCCTGGGTGTGGTCGAACCACCAGCACGGTGTTCCAGGAACTGGCGCAGAACATCCAGAACTGGCTGCGCAGCCAGATGCCGATCTGGCGCAAGCAATATCCCGGCGTCGAGAGGATGAACGTGGCGGTGATGGGTTGCGTGGTCAACGGCCCCGGCGAAAGCAAACATGCCAACATCGGCATCAGCCTGCCCGGCACCGGTGAAACGCCGGTTGCGCCGGTGTATGTCGATGGCCACAAGACAGTGACGCTGAAGGGCGATGCCATCGCCGAGGATTTTCAGCTCATCGTCGAAGATTACGTCCAGCGAACTTACGCCTCCAAGAAGAACGACCAATCATGAGTAACGCCCTGCGCGCCGTGCGCGGCATGAACGACCTGCTGCCGGTCGATGCGCCGCTGTGGGCCTACTTCGAGCAAACCATCCGCGACTGGCTGAAAAGCTATGGTTACCGCGAGATGCGCACCCCGATCCTGGAACATACCGGCCTGTTCAAACGCGCCATCGGCGAAGTCACCGACATTGTCGAGAAGGAGATGTACACCTTCGTCGATGCGCTGAATGGCGAATCCATGACCTTGCGCCCGGAAGGTACCGCCAGCTGTGTGCGCGCGACGATCGAACACAATTTGCTGTTCGATGGCGGCAAGCGCCTCTGGTACAGCGGCCCGATGTTTCGCCATGAGCGGCCGCAAAAAGGCCGCTATCGCCAGTTCCATCAGGTTGGCGTCGAAGCGCTCGGCTTTGCCGGCCCGGATCTGGATGTCGAACATCTGCTGATGACCGCCCGCTTGTGGAAAAAACTCGGTCTGGCCGAGTTCATCCAGCTTGAAATCAACTCGCTCGGCGGCCCCGAGTCGCGCGCCAGCCATCGCCAGAAGCTGGTCGAGTATTTTGCCGCGCATGCGGATGAACTCGATGCCGATTCACAGCGTCGTCTGCACACCAATCCGTTGCGCATTCTCGATTCGAAGAATCCCGCCATGCAGGCGTTGGTTGAAGGCGCGCCGAAATTGATGGATGAGCTCGATGAAGCCGCGCTGGCGCATTTCGCCGCCGTCAAGCACGGACTCGATGCGGCCGGCATCGCCTATCGGGTCAATCCGCGTCTGGTGCGCGGACTCGACTATTACAACTACACGGTGTTCGAGTGGGTGACCGATAAACTCGGCGCCCAGGGCACGGTCTGTGCCGGCGGTCGCTATGACAGCCTGTTGGCGCAGTTGGGTGGCAAACCGGCGCCCGCCTGCGGTTTTGCGATGGGCGTCGAACGCTTGCTGGTGATGCTGACCGAAGCCGGCCTGGCGCCGGCGCCGGACACACCGGACATCTATCTGGTCAATGTTGGCGAGGCGGCTGAACGCATCGCCATGCAGACTGCCGAAACCCTGCGCGATGCCGGACTCAGCGTGGTGCTGCATGGCGGCGGCGGCAGTTTCAAATCACAAATGAAAAAAGCCGACGCCAGCCAGGCGAATTACGCGGTCTTGATCGGTGACGACGAGGCGGCGGCGAATCAGGTGACGCTGAAGGCGTTGCGCGGCGAATTTGGTAAACAGCCTGAACAACAGCGTTTGGCGTTGTCAGAAGTCATCGAATTATTGAAAACGGATCTTTGAAAGGGATAGGCAATGGCGCTCGATCTGGAAGAACAGGAACAGGTAGACGAGGCGAAAGCCTGGTGGAAACAGAACGGCAGCAAGATCATCTGGGGTATCACCCTGTTTCTGTTGGTTGCCGCCGGCTGGCGTGCCTGGCAGACCTGGACCCACACCCAGGCGGCGGAAGCATCCATGTTGTTTGATCAGTCGGTTCAGGCAGCCAGCATGGACGATCTGAAAACCGCCAAGGCAGCGGCAGCCCAGATCATGGAGAAACATGCGGGTAGTGCCTACAGCGCGCCCGCCGCCTGGCTCGCCGGGCGGATCAATGTCGAGTCGGGCGACATCAAGAGCGCGCGTGCGCAATATGAATTCGCCCTCGAACATGCGCGTGACGATGGTGTGAAGCAGTTGGCGCGCTTGCGACTGGCGACGTTGCTGTTTGAAGAAAAGGATTTACCTGGCGCGTTGAAATTGCTGCAAGACGCTTTCGATCCCGCCTTCCAGGGCCTCGCCGAGCAACTCAAGGGCGATGTGTTGGCCGCCCAGGGCAAAGATGCCGAGGCGCGCACGGCCTACAAGCTGGCGTTGGAGAAACTGGGTGATGCGAGTTCGCTCAAGCCGCTGGTTGAAATCCGCCTCGATAGCCTGGGAGGCTGATGTGCTGAAACCCGCTTCACTACTGATCGCAGTTGCGGCTTTGTTGTCCGGTTGTTCGACCATTGGCGGTTGGTTTGGATCGGATGCGCCGCTGAGCAAACCGGCCGAACTGGTCGAGTTCAAGCCCAGCGTTACGCTGGTCAAAGCCTGGGACGCCAATATAGGCGCTGGCAGTCCGTTTGCTTTCTCGCCGGATACCGACGGTCAAGCGGTATATGCCGCCGGCCGCGAAGGCAAGGTGGTCAAACTCGATCTGGCTTCCGGCCGTGAAGTCTGGCGCATCGATGCCGGACAGTTGTTGTCGGCGGGTGTCGGCATTGGCGATGGCCTGGTGCTGGTGGGAACGCCGAAAGGCATTTTGCTGGCGTTCAAGAGCAGCGATGGCACGCCAGTCTGGAGCAGCAAGCTTTCAGGTGAAATTCTGGCGCCGCCGATTGCCGAAAATGGCGTCGTGGTAGCGCGTTCGAACGACGGCAAGGTGTTCCTGCTTGAAAGCGCTACCGGCAAACAGCGCTGGAGCTACAGCCGCACGTTGCCGGTCTTGACGTTGCGTGAACAAGGCCATCTGCTGCTGGCCAGCAATGCCGTATTCGCCGGTCATGCCGGCGGCAAACTGACCGCGCTGGCGCTCAACAACGGTGCGCCGTTATGGGAAGCCAACGTGGCATTGCCGCGTGGCGCGACTGAACTGGAACGCATCGCCGATGTCGTCGGCCCGCTCGCGGTGGATGATCGGCTGATCTGTGCCGGTGCCTTCCAGGGCCGTGTCGGCTGCTTCAACCAGATTTCCGGCAACGCCGCCTGGGTGCGTGATTTCTCGGCGCCGCGTGGTGTCGCGATGGACGCGCGTTTTGTCTTTGCCACCGACGAAAACGGCGCGGTTTCGGCATTCGACAAGACACGCGGCAGCAATCCCTGGAAGCAGGACAAACTGCGTGATCGCAAGCTGTCCAGCCCGGTTGCCATCGCCGATCGCTATGTCGCGGTGGGGGATTTCCAGGGCCAGATACACCTGCTCAACACCGAAGACGGCGCTTTTGCCGCCCGCGCTGCAACCGACGGCAGCCCGATCAACAGTGTCATGCTTCCGCTCAAATCCGGCCTGCTGGTGCAGACCGCGAATGGCGGCTTATTCGCCTATCGGCTCCAGTAAAGACGGCGCGGCTTGCAGACATGCAAACCGCGCGCCACCGCGTAACCTGAATTTATGAAACCCACCCTCGTATTGGTCGGCCGACCCAATGTCGGCAAATCCACGTTGTTCAATCGTCTGACCAAGACGCGGGATGCGCTGGTGCATGATTTGCCGGGTCTGACCCGTGATCGCCATTACGGTCACGGCCGGATTGGCTCGAAGCCTTATCTGGTAGTCGATACTGGCGGTTTCGAACCGGTTGCCGAGACCGGCATCCTGGCCGAAATGGCGAAACAGACGATGCAGGCGGTCGCCGAAGGCGATGCGGTCATCTTCCTGGTCGATGGTCGTTCCGGCATTACGCCGCAGGACATGATCATCGCCGAGAAACTGCGCCGTAGCGGCCGGCCGGTGTTGCTCGCGGTGAACAAGACCGAGGGCATGAATGCCGGCGTGGTGACTGCCGAATTCCACGAACTCGGCCTCGGCCAGCCCGTTGCGGTTTCCGGCGCGCATGGCGAAGGCGTGCGCGAATTGATCGACCTGGTGATGGAACCGTTCCCGGACGCTTCCGAAGACGACGCCGAAGACCAGCACCCGAAGATCGCCATCGTCGGCCGACCCAATGTCGGCAAGTCGACGCTGGTCAATACCTTCGTCGGAGAGGAACGCGTCATCGCGTTCGACCAGCCCGGCACCACGCGCGATTCGATCTACGTCGATTTCGAGCGCAACGGCAAGCCCTACACGCTGATCGATACCGCCGGCGTGCGGCGCAAGGGCCGGGTCACCGAAGCGATCGAGAAGTTTTCCGTGATCAAGACGCTGCAAGCCATCGAAGATGCCAATGTGGTGGTGCTGGTGCTCGATGCGCAGCAGGAAATCTCGGATCAGGATGCCCATCTTGCCGGCTTTGTGCTGGAAGCCGGACGCGCGCTGGTGGTGGCGGTCAACAAGTGGGACGGGATGGACAGTTATGACCGCGAACAGATCAAGCGCGAACTGACCCGGCGCATGGAATTCCTTTCATTTGCCCGCTTTCACTTCATTTCTGCGTTGCGTGCCCAGGGCATCACCGAGGTGTTGAAGTCGGTCGATGAGGCTTATGCCGCCGCAATGGCGAAACTGCCCACACCGCGCCTGACCCGGGTCTTGCTCGATGCGGTCGCGCAACATACGCCGCCAAAGTCTGGCCTGTTCCGGCCAAAGCCGAAATACGCTCATCAGGGCGGCAGCAATCCGCCGATCATCATCATTCACGGCAACCACCTGGAAGGCATCTCGCACAGCTATAAACGCTATCTGGAGAACATCTTCCGCACCACCTTCAGCCTGCAAGGCACGCCATTGCGGGTCGAGTTCAAATCCGGCCACAACCCGTTCGAGGCGCGTGACGTCAAACCGCTGACACCGCGCCAGGAACGCACCGCGCAACGCAACAGCAAGCGGCGGCCGCAGCACAAACGCTGATCAGAACAACAGCCAGCCGACAATCAATCCCGCCGCCACCGCTGCCATGCCAGGCAGCACAAGACGGGCCAGCGCGGCGCCGCCGATCACGCTGGCCAGCCCGCTTTTGAACACGATATTCGAGATGATCGCGAGCAGGATGGCGGTGGCAGTCTGGTCGGCTGCCAGATTGCCGAGATTGAATAATCGCAAGCTGGACAAGGTGATCGCATCGACATCGGTCAAGCCGGAAACCAGCGCCACAGCATAGACGCCCTGGCTGCCGACCAGATCCGACAACCAGGCGGCAGCGAACAGAACGCCGGCATAGAGCAGGCCAAAACTCAATGCGGCGCGGATTTCGGTCGGATTCTTCATTTCCAGCACTGGCGCGTCGTTTTGCCGCCCAAGTCGCCGCCAGGCGAGGTAGATCATCACCAATCCGGCCAGCGCGCCGCTACCCAGCAGGGGCAGCATCTGCTGCAGCATATTTGGCGCCAACAACGCCACCAGAACGCTGAGGCGGATCAGCAATACCCAATTGGCGAGCAGAATCACCAGCGCTGCCATGCCGGCGAGTTGCGGGCTGTCGCGGCCATGCCGCGAGAACGCCAGCGTGGTTGCCGTGCTCGAAGCGATGCCGCCAAACAGGCCGGTGAGCAGCGTGCCCTGGCGTTGACCGGCGACGCGCAAGGCGGCATAGCCGGCGAGCGACAGGCCCGAGATCAGCACCACCATCCACCAGATTTGATACGGGTTGAGCGCGTCGTAAGGGCCGTAATTCTGATTCGGCAGAATCGGCAGAATGACGAACGACAGCACCGCGAACTGCAATATGGAGACCAGATCAAGCCGCGTCAGGTTGCGCGACACGCCACGTAATTCGGGTTTGAAGTAGAGCAGGGCGGTGGTCAGAATCGCCAGGGTGACGGCAAGTTGTTCCATATCGAACCAGACCATCGCCCCGAGCGCGTAACACACCACGACGGCAGCGACTGTCGTGGTGCCGGGGTCATCCGATCCGGTGTCCTTGAAATAGGTCGCCACCATCATGCCGCCCATGATCATCAACCCGGCCCCAAGCATCCAGGGCGCACCGGTCTTCTCCGACAACAACGCACCCAGCGTGCCGGCCAGCGCGACCAGCGAAAAAGTGCGCAAGCCGGCGCGGGCAGCCGGCGAGCGTTCGCGTTCAAGGCCGATCAACAGGCCGATGGCGAGGCTGGTCAGGAA
>CAZUSF010000049.1:0-1692 GCA_964623355.1 uncultured Thiobacillus sp.
AGCGGACCGCGAAAGGATTGTCCGGTGACACCGTAGACGGAAAACATGATGACTCCTTATTCGGGTGTGGCTATCGCAGGTCGGGCGTCCACAGGGTGCGGATCGACCCTCATGGCTGGCCGGCAAGCGCCGCTTTCTCGCGCCGCCGCAGGGTAACCGTGACCCAATAACCGCTGACCAGGGCCAGGATCATGATGCCCATGCCTATCAGGGTTAAGGGGTCGTATTTCTCCGGCTCCAGGATGATGATCTTGCGAGCCAGAGCGATGAGGGCAACGGTGAAGATCACGGTCAGCTCGATCTTGCCTTCGGTGTAGTAATTCTTGATGGTCTCCAGCAGTTCGAGGCCGATCAGCACCAACAGGAAGAAGCCGAACAGTTCCAGCAGTTCGTCGATTTCCAGGATCAGCACTGGCGGCGACATCACGTCCCGGACCAGTATCCAGGCCAGTTCGCCAACGGACAGCAGGATGACCACGGCCATCATGAGGATGAGGGCGGCGACGATAAAGCGCTCGAATTTCTTCAGGTGTTGAATCATCCCGATAACCTCTGTTTCTTCTTTAATAAAGGGCGCGCAGCATGGCTTCCACCTCGAAGCCAAGCACCAGCAGCCAGGCAAACATCGCGATGCCGACGCCTGCCGCCGCGATGTCCTTGATGACGCGAATTTTTTCGTTATGTCGCGTCTCGACGAAATCGCACAAGGCCTCAATGGCGCTGTTCATGATTTCTGCAAACAGCACCAGCGCGGTGACGACGATGATCAAGACCGAATCTATCCAGTCGCGGGCGATCAATGCTGCAGCAAGAACCAGCAGGGAGAAGACCAGTTTCCAGGTGACGCTGAAGTCGTAGATCACCGCATAGCGCAGGCCCGAGTAGATGGTGCGCAGCTTTCTGAGCGGGTGATAACCGGGCTCGCCGGTACCGAGGAATTTGTGTCTCATGCTGTGTTTCCCGATGCTGTACCAAGACCATATTTGACCGATCGGGGAAACATCAAGGCATGCAGCCCGAGCACCCAGAACGTTCCGGCCAGGAGTCCGGCGATGACATCGCTGGGAAAATGCACTTGCAGGTAGATGCGCGACAGGCCCACCAACACCACCAGCGCGGCCAGCAGCATCGCCAACGCGGCTGTCAACGAATCGTGCCATTCAGCCCGCTGGCGGCTCAGGACGAGAATGAATGCCGTGGCCAGCGCTGCCGCCTGCATGCTGTGGGCGCTGGGAAAGGACAAGTCGGCAGGCATCGGCAGTGAGATCGCATACAAATCCGGCCGCGGTCGCGCCACCCAGAGTTTGACCAGTTGCGCCAGGGCGGTGGCGCCGAGCAATGCCAGCAGCAGGAAACCGCTTTCCCTCCGCCGCCCGCGGAACCCAAGCCAGGCGGCGCCGAAGCTGGCCAATGGCAGCAATAGCCAGATCGAGCCGAAGTGGGTGATGATGGTCATCAGACCATCCAGCGTCGTATTGCGCAGTTGATGCGCAAGGCCGAGACCCGCCAGATCAAGCCCGGGCACGAAGCATTGACCCGCTGGGCAGACCAGCCATGCCCCCGCTGCCAGGCTGGCCGCGCCCAGCATCCAGTAAAGGATGGCGGGGTGAGTCACTTGCCCGCCCAGGCGCGCGGCCGTGGATGTATTTCGCGGCGCACCTCAAGGGCAAGAAGCGGTTGCAGAGCCTGTGC
>CAZUSF010000049.1:1792-11430 GCA_964623355.1 uncultured Thiobacillus sp.
TTTCCCCGCACGATACGCAGCAGTTTCAACAGAAGTTTGCGCGCCTCGTCCAGCAGCAGCACGCTGGAGGCGGCCACCGCCGCCAATAGCCAATCGCCCGGCAGCAAATCGGTGGTGCCGAATATCGCCTGCGCCGGTTGCCAATGCACTGCCATCACCTGCAAGGCGAGCACCCCCGCCAGTGCCAGCCACAGTTTGCCGTTGCTGAAGAAGTTGGCGTTGAACACGCTGGCGTGTTCGGCGCGGGCGTTGAAGGCGTTGAAGAACTGGAACAGCACGAAAGTCGTGAAGGCCAGGGTCAGGGCATAGGTTTGATCCTGTGCCGCCAGGCCGTGCTGGAACATGAACAGTGTGCCGACCATCATCGTCGCGCCATACAGCGCGAGGCGCGCCAGACGGGCGCCGGTGAGGATCTGCGCCGACTGGCGGCGCGGCTTGTCGCGCATGATGCCGGGGCGGGCAGGCTCGATGCCCAGTGTCATCGCCGGCGGGCCGTCCATGATGATGTTGATCCACAGCAGCTGGATCGCCGTGAACGGCGCCGGCCAGCCCAGCAGGGTGGCAGCCAGCACCGTGAGAATCGCGCCGATGTTGGTGGAGAGCTGGAAGCGCACGAACTTGATGATGTTGTCGTACACCACGCGGCCTTCCTCGACGGCCTTGACGATGGTGGCGAAGTTGTCGTCGGTCAGCACCAGGGTCGCCGCTTCCTTGGTCACGGCGGTGCCGGTGATGCCCATCGCCACGCCGATGTCGGCGGCCTTCAGCGCGGGTGCGTCGTTGACGCCGTCGCCGGTCATCGCGGTGACATGGCCGTCGGCTTTGAGCGCCTGGACGATCTTCACCTTGTGCGCGGGCGAGACGCGGGCGAACACGTCGATCTGGTCGATGCGCCGGGTCAGCTCGGCATCCGTCATGGCGTCCAGCTCGGCGCCGCTGACCACCTCGCCGGTCAGGCCCAGTTCGCGGCCGATGGCGGCGGCGGTGAGCTTGTGGTCGCCGGTGATCATCTTGACCTGGATGCCCGCTTCCTTGCAGTGCGCGATGGCGCGTTTCGCCTCGGCGCGCGGCGGGTCCATCAGCCCGGCTAGGCCGAGGAAGGTCCAGTCCTGTGCCCACACCATCAGGTCACCGGCCGGGTCGAAGTCATGCGCGGGAATCACCCGCCGCGCCACTGCCAGCACACGCAGCGCCTGGGTCGCCAGGTGTTCGTTTTCGGCCTCGATGCGGGCGCGTTCGGCGTCATCGAGCGGCGCTTCGCCGTCTGCGGTGAGCCATCCGGCCGAACGCGCCAGCAGCACGTCGGGGGCTCCCTTGATGAACATCTCCACCGTTTCGCCGGCGTGGTGGAAGGTGGCCATGAACTTGTGCGCCGAATCGAAGGGAATTTCGCCGATGCGTGGCTGTTCGTCCTGTTCGTGTTCCGGGTTCAGGCCGCCCTTTTGCGCCAGCACCCAGAGCGCGCCCTCGGTGGGGTCGCCGATCAAGGCGCCGTCGCGCACCTGCGAGTCGGTGCACAGCGCCATGGGCAGCAGGAAGGGATGCAGCCTTCCCCTCTCCCCCGGCCCCTCTCCCGCCTGCGGGAGAGGGGAGATGGCCCCCTGCAGAGAATAGCCCTCGCCGCTCACCGTGAAGCGGCTCCCGGCAAACCAGCCGGCGCGGGCGGTCATCTGGTTCAAGGTCAGCGTGCCGGTCTTGTCGGAGCAGATCACTGTGGTCGAACCCAGGGTTTCCACGGCGGAGAGTTTTTTCAGGATCGCCCGGTTCTTCGCCATGCGCCACATGCCGATCGCCAGCGTCACCGTCACCACCGCCGGCAGGCCCTCCGGAATGGCAGCTACCGCCAGCGCCACGGCGGTCATCGCGGCCTGCGTCCAGGGCAGGCCACGGGCGAAATCGAGGATGAAGATCAGGGTCACTACCAAACCGGCGATGGCGGCGAGTTTCTTGCCCAAAGTATCGAGCTGGATTTGCAGCGGCGTATCCGACTCTGGGGCGGCGGCGATCATGCCGGCAAGCTTGCCCATCTCGGTGACCATGCCGGTCGCCGTCACCAACATCTCGGCGCGGCCGCGGGTCACCACGGTATTCATGTACAGCATGTTGAGGCGATCCCCCAACGGCAGGTCGGCAGCATTGAGCGCGGCGGTGGATTTACCCACCGCGTGGGATTCGCCGGTTAGCGCCGCCTCGTCCACCTCCAGCGCATGCGCCGCCAGCAGGCGTCCGTCGGCGGGAATGCGGTCGCCCGCCTCCAGCAGCACGATGTCACCGGGCACCAGCAGCGCCGCGTCCAGTTCAACGATCTGCCCAGTGCGCCGCACCCGCGCATTGGCCGCCAGCATGTTCTTCAGCGCCGCCAGGGTCTGTTCCGCGCGGTGTTCCTGATAAAAGCCCAGCGCGGCGTTCAACATCACGACGATGAGAATCACCACGGCATCTTTCAGATCGCCCACCGCCCAGGCCAATACGGCCGCAAACAGCAGCACGATGACCAGGAAGTTCTTGAACTGATCGAGGAATTTCAGCAATAACGGACGCGGCTTGGCTTCGACCAGCCTGTTCTCGCCGTAATCCGCTAGGCGCCGGCTGGCCTCATCGGCAGCCAGGCCGCGCGCCGGATCGGCCTCAAGTGTTGAGCAAGCCGCTTCTGAGGTTTGCGTATGCCAGGGAATCGGAGTGGTCATTTTTTCTCTTTCTCTCTCAATGTGTCCGTGTTGCTGTTGCGATGGTCACGGAAGCCGCCAGAGGCGTGGTGAACGGGATCAGGGCAAACAGCGCAGCGAGTCCGCCCAACGTCATCGGCGACCCCAGCCCGCCCCCGCGGCTGCGCCCTGCGCCAGGCCGGCCAAGGCCACCCAAGGCGACAGGCGACGGCTGACCGGCGAGGCGGCGGTCATGCCGGTAAATTCTTGGCGTCCTGTTTTGCCGGTGCATGGCCAGAATTGGCGCCAGCGATGCGGTCCATCAGGGCGAACATCACGCCGGAGAACACCAGCGTGAGGTGGAGGATCACCACCCACATCAACTCGTGCTCGGTGGCCTGCTTGACGTTGACGAAATACTTCAGCAGTTCGATACCGGAAATCGCGACGATGGAACCGATCAGCTTGAGTTTGAGGTCGGAGAAGCTGACATGGCCCATCCAATCCGGCCGGTCTTCATTGCCGCCGGTGTCGATCTTGGAAATGAAGTTTTCGTAGCCGGCGAAGATGATGATCAGCAACAGATTGGCCACCAGCGTGATGTCGACCAGCGTCAGGATGGCGATCATGGCATCGCCGCTGCTGCCTTCGAACACCGCCGGCAAGGTGGCGATGAAGGAATTGGCGAATTTCACCAGCAGCAGGCCGATGGCCGCCACCAGGCCCACGTAGAACGGTGCGAGCAGCCAGCGGCTGTTGAAGATGAATGATTCGAGTCCGTGTTCGAGGCGTTTCATGGATTTCCTTTGGGTTCAGCGGGGCAGGCTAAGACTGGAGTGAATCGTGGGTTTCCAGCGCCTGCCGGGTGTCGGACTGATTGCTTGCCACCTGTCCCAACACGATGAACAGGGCGACGCGAAAGCCGAGGTGGAGATTGGGCGTAGATTCTGGTGAGACTTCGGGTGTGAAGTCGTGCATGTTGACTCCTTGAATAAAAAGCAGCGGTGCGGCGATCCGCTCAGCCGCCACGCACCATGGTCATCACCTGGCCCATGTCCAGCGTTTCCGCCTTCTGCCGGATTTGTGGCAGGTACTGGCTTTGCATTTGTTTGGCCGGGCCCAGCAGATTCTGGAAAGTGTCTTTCAGCATCGCCGTGTCCATCCGCCGTCCGCCCGCGTAGTAACGCTTGGCGAGTTGCCCCAAGGCATAGGTGCTGGCGAAGGAAAACGCCATGCCGGTGGCTGCGCCGCCGACTTTGCCCATGGTCTTGCCCGCCATCTTGCCAAGCAGTCCACCCAGGAGCTTGCGGCCGATTTGTTCAAGGTATTGCGAGGTCAGTCCGACGCCGGCGGCGGCGATGAATTCCTTGATGTGGCCCTGGTCAAGCGTCACGCCGTGGGCTTTGCCGATGCCGTAAACCATCTTGATCTGCAACGGAATGATGGCCATCGACGCCCATGACTGCGGCAAAAGTTCCAGCGCGCCATTGAGCAGGCTGTAGTTGAGGATGGATTTGTCGAGTTCAGCTTCGGACAGATTTGGCTGTACCGCTACCACCGGGCCGGCAGCGGCCACTGGCGCTACTGCTGTGGGTGCAGATGCGGGCGCGGCGGCGGCAGAGAGTTGGACGATGGCGTCGGCCTCATGCTCGATGCGGTCGGCGCTCGCCGCGTCGAGCGCCAGCAGGCCCTTCAGGTTGTCGAGGAAGCGCCTTTCCGCCTCGCTCACCTGGCCGTCGGCCTCGCATACGCAGACCGCCATCTCGTAGGCGAGTTGCCGCAGTTCGGCCTCGGCAAGCATGCCGGCGGCACCCTCCAGGCTGGCGCGCCGGAGCAGCACATCCTGATAGAGCTTCATCAGATCGGGGGTGCCGGCCTCGTTGGCGAGAGATTCGGCGATGCGGCGGATTTCCTCACGTTCGCGGGCGTGCTTCTCGCCGTCGGCGAAAGCGGCGAAGAGGGCCAGGGTGAGAATGGCGCGTTGCTGTTCGGGGTTCATTCTGAGGCTTCCTTCATGTTTGGATAATCAGCCGGAAGGCTGCGCCCGAATTGCCGCTGGCGGGAAAGACGTCTGGCCAAAGTACGCCCGGCACGTCCAGCGGCGCGATCGATGGCCACATAAAGATCAGCCTCGATGTCTTCGATTACCAGCGTCGGCGCGCCTTTAAGCCGCACTTCGATCAGGCAGCGTTTGTCGGCGCCGCCCCGTGGACCATTGATATCGGAAAGGCGAACGTTGACCCGGCTGATCGCCTCATCGCCATGACTGAGGCCGAAGGCAAGACGCTTGGTGACATAGTTGTTGATGCCATCCGTGAGGACGAATCCCTGACTTTGAATATCCATCTGCATGACCATTTCCTTCCGTTTTCAGAGTGAACACGGAAGCATCCTACGGCGATGGATGGATAAGAGAAATTCGATTTAAGTTAATGAATAGTTCGTATAAATCGAATCATTGAGGGGCAAGCACAACTACATGCGCATCTACATACGCAACTTCAAAGCGAGACCAAACCAGGAATACCAACGCGTTGTCTACCCAGTTGAAACGAAGATCAGGGCGTAGATGATCTTCCGGCTGGATGATTTTGTGGCGGGTTCAGCCTACTGCCTCAACCAACTGGCGCGGGCTTCCGGGTTTGACCCGGCGCCAGCATGCGGTTTTACCGGTCGGACTGGATTCAGTTCTGCAGTTCCACCGGGCAAGTGAACATCAACAGGCCATAGTCGCGTTCATATTTGGCTTGCAGGCGTTGCACGATGCTCGAACATAGCTCGGCGTCGCCGATCACTTCGATACGGATATTGCCGCCGGCGGTCCACTTGCCGGTACGCACGCCATGCGTACCGCGGCCGCGTGCTTCGGAAATGGTGTAGCCCTTGGCGCCAAGCGCCATGATTTCGTCAATCAGGATGTCTTCCAGAACGGCTTCGGACAGGATGGTGAGCAGGAGCAGGGATTGTGTCGACATGGGATGCGGCCTCAGAGGGCATGGATGGTTTTGGCCATCCATAAATAGACTGGGATGCCCAGGAAGATGTTGAACGGAAACGTCATGCCCAGCGAAGCGCCAATCGACAGTGCCGGGTTGGCTTCCGGTACGGCAATACGCATGGCAGCAGGCGCTGCGATGTAGGATGCGCTGGCAAACAAGGTGGCGAGCAGGAAGGTGCCGCCGACCGAAAAGCCGAGCATCCAGCCGGTGACGATGCCAAGAGATGCCGAGAACATTGGCATCAACATCGCGAAGCCGGCAAGGAAGACGCCATATTCACGCAGCGCGGCGATGCGGGTGGAGGCGACCAGACCCATTTCCAGCAGGAACAACGCGAGCACGCCCTTGAACAGGTCAAAGAACAACTTGTCCAGTGGTTTGATGCCTTCCGATCCGGCGACGAAACCGATCACCAGGCCGCCAGCCAGCAGATAGATGCTCTTGCCGAAGAAAACTTCGTGCATCAGTTTGCCCCAACGCACCGTACCCTGGCCATGCCGGGCGAGGATGACGCCGATCACCAGCGCCGGAATTTCCAGCAGGACCAGGAATACGATCAGGTAGCCCTCGAACTCCAGCATTTCATGACTGAGCAACGTAATGCCGACCGAAAACGTCACCACGCTGACCGAGCCATAGTGCGCAGCGATCGAGGCCGAGTCGGCGCGGCTCATGCGTCCGATGAAGCGCAGCACCGGGAACGCCACCAGTGGAATGATGGCGCCCACCAACACAATGATCAGGCCATCGAGAACAAGATCACCCACCGGGTGTTTGGCGAGTTCAACGCCGCCTTTGAGGCCAATTGCCAGCAGGATGAAGATCGACAGCGCTTCGTAAATGCTGCCTGGAATTTTCAAATCCGAACGCAGCAGTCCGGCGACCACGCCAAGCACAAAGAACAGAACTACCGGCTCGAAATTCATGATCGTGCTCTCCCGTAAAGCTTAGCCGTAGCGCTCCATCATTTCTTTAATGGCCTGATCCTTGGAGCGGAAGAAGCGATCCGGCGGCAGAATTTCTCCGATATGCGCGCGTTCCAGCACTTCCATGACCTGATTCTTGAGACCGCTGACATAGAGTGTGACGCCGGTCTGTTCGAGCCGTTGTGCGAGGTCGCGCAGCTTCTCTTCGCCGGAGACGTCAATTTCGTTGATGCTGCTGCCGATCAGCAGGATCGCCTTGGCCTTCGGGAAACGGGCCAGGGCTTCCAGCATCATGTCTTCGAAATAGGTGACGTTGACGAAAGTCAGCTCGCCGTCAAAACGGACCGGCACAAAATTTTCGCTCATCGGCTTGAGGTCGTGCGTATCCATGCCGGCAAGGACGCCATCCGGATGCTGACTGAGAATTTCGCCGCGTGGACGCATGCGCCGACGCAGGAACAGGACGATGGCAATGACCGCGCCGAACATGATGCCGGTATCGAGATGCGGTGCGAAGGCCAGTGTCGAGAGGAAGGTGACGCTGGCGGCAATGCCATCATGGCGGTGGGTTTGCCAGGCATGGCGGAGGGCGCCGAAATTGACCAGGCCGACCACCGCCAGCATGATCACGGCCGCCAGCACCGCTTGCGGCAGGTGGTACAACAGGCTGGTCAGGAACAGCAGGGTCAGCAACACAAGCAGCCCGGCAAACACCGATGACAGGCCAGTCTGCGCCCCGGAATTGAGATTGACCGCCGAACGTGAGAACGAACCGCTGACCGGGAAGGCTTGCGAGGCGCCACTGACGATGTTGGCCAGGCCCTGGCCGATGAGTTCCCGATTGGGGTCGATACGCGCGCGCGTCTTCGCCGCCATCGCCTTGGCAATCGAGATGGCCTCCATGAATGCAACCAGCGCGATGACCAGGGCGACGGCAAGCAGACTGGTGATGTCCTGCCAGTTCAGGCGCGGCATGGTCAGACTGGGCAGGCCTGGCGGGATGGCGCCGACGACTTCACCACCACCACTCAGATGCACCCCTTTGTCATCGATCTTGCGGATGCGCCATTGCGTATCATCAATTTTCAAGCCTGCGGGTATTGCAGTTGCCGAATAGTAGAAGGTTGCGCCCGATGCATTCGTCGCCGAGACCAGGCTGACTTCACGCAAGGTCTTGAAATGCGCCTTGATTTGATCGGCTGCATCGTCGCGTTTAGATTCCGCGACTTCCAGCTTGTAATCGAGCTCGGCGCGACTCTGGCGAGTTTCGTTTTCTGCAACCTTGCGCGCAGCGTCACGATGCAGGCTGACCTCGTTTTCCAGTTCATTCAGGCGAGCCCGCTTTTCACTCTGTTCGAGGATCATGCTGAGCGTGGGCGCATCCTGGATGGCCTCGATTTCCACCTTCGTATTGCGTTCGAAGCCGATTTGCCAGCTCACCAGGGTGGTCAACACCACCGCGATCAACACGTTCGGCCAACGCGGCAGAAAGCGTTTGAGCAGGATCATCAGCGCCAGCGCGGATACACCCATGATCAGGGTTGGGATGTGGGTGTCGCCGATCTGCATGAGCACTGAACTGATGTCGGCGAGAAAATTCTCGCTGCGCTGCATCGGCACGCCAAGCATCTTGTTGAGCTGGGACAGCGCGATGATGATGGCTGCCGCATTGGTGAAGCCGATGATCACCGGGTGCGACAGCAGGTTGACGATGGCCCCCATGCGCAGCAGGCCGAGTGCAAGCTGGATGATGCCGACCAGGAAAGCGAGCAGGATAGCGAGAGCAATAAAGCTTTCGGAGCCGGTTGCCGCCATTGGCGCCAGGGCGGAAGCCGTCAACAAGGCAACGATGGCGACCGGTCCGGTAGAAAGCTGGCGCGAGGAACCCCACATGGCCGCGACAATGACCGGCAGGAAAGAGGCGTACAGACCGTAGTAAGCCGGCATGCCGGCAAGCTGTGCATAGGCCATGGATTGCGGCACCAGCACCAGCGCCACTGTGATGCCGGCAAGCAGATCGGCCCTGATCTGCATCGTGGTAATGGGGAGCCAGCCAAGGAAGGGGAAAAACTTTTGGATCAGATTTGATTTCATGATGCGTTTCTCAGTTCAAGCAGAGGCCGCTTGCGCGACCCGTTTTCTCCGTTACTTCACGACCCCACAGCTACCCGGATGCGTTACTCGTTTTCATCCAACTCGGGGTTCCAGCCCCGGCTGCGCGCCCGCTCTGTGGCCCAGGCGTAGAGTTCAGTGTGACGCTGGCGTAATTCTTCAGGCAAGCGACTGGGCAGATTGCCGTATTCATCCCATTTCACTTCGATCTGCTGCATCAGGTTTTGCATGCGGGCAAGATCCCAACCGGTGCAATCTTCATCTCTGGGCAGCAGGTTGAACAACCAGGCATCCATCACGATGCGCCCGAGCATGGTGATGCCATGCGTGTCTTCGTTAAATCCACAATAAATCATGCTGTTGTTTTTCATTCGGCGTCCAGGGTGGGGTATTTAGTCATTCAAGCCATTTGCCAAGATAGGCATTGATGACTTCCAGTACGGATTGCGACTTGATCACCAGGCCGAGATCGATCATTTCCGAGCCCATCACCATGCCATGGTTGTTGGCGGGGACTGGAACGGATACGAGATGATTGGCTTCCTCGCGGAAGAACACCGCCGCGACCACGCCGGCGAAGAGGAATTTCTTGCCCGCAGTCTGGGTTGGACGCCCCGTGTCCGGTTGATAGACGAACACAGGACTGCCGCTCGAACCAGGGTAAACGGCGGCGTCGATGAGAAATTCGGGACGCCCTTCAAAATCGAGCGCCATTGGCGTCGCCGTGGTGCCGCGCCGCATGATGGGCATCAGGTTGACCTGGTCCCAGACGCCGCTGGGGTAACCGACGAACAACACTTCTTCGAGCGCGTCGAGTGCGCGCGTGGTGGCGGCATCCGGCGCCAGACGGCTGTCGATGACGTGGTAGTACAACTCGACGCCCTGATCGCGCGCGGCCTGTTCCAGCGGGCGCATCGGGATGATGGCGAGATCGACCGCCGGATCTGGATGCATGA
>CAZUSF010000050.1:0-3091 GCA_964623355.1 uncultured Thiobacillus sp.
TGCTGCAAGCCGGTGTGAGTGGCGCGGTCGAACTTGAACCAGACCTCGCCGTTCAATTGCGCCATCCTGCGCAAGCCGGCCTGCACCTGGGGCTTGTTCGCCAGGCTGCCATTGGTGATCAGAACCAGCTTGATCCTGCCGATCAGATCGAAGTCGGCCAGCACCTTGCCGATCAGATCGACCACATTGGAAAACTCCGGCGCGCTGGTCGGTTCGCCATTGCCGGACAGCGCGACATCGTTCAGCCGGCGCATTTCCGGCGGCGCCGAGCGAAGCATGAAATCGCCGTGCAGGATGTCGTCCAGCATGCGGCGCAACTCGTCTTCCAGTTGCCCCAGATTGATTGGTGGCGGCCCGCCGCGCGTCAGATTGGGCACCTGGCAATAGACGCAGCGCCAGTTGCAGGCGTTGTTGGGGTTCAGGTTGATACCGACCGAGACGCCGCCGGCTCGACGCGACAGCACCGGATAGACATAGGTCATGCCGGCGCTGTCACGGTCGTGATTACGCGTGGTCAATGGTGTCGAATGCAAGGTCGATGGCAGCCTGGTTTTCTGCGTTGAAGTGGGCGTCGTCATGGCTGAATTCTGGCACACTCGTTTTTGCCAAAATGATGGCGATATTCCCTGATCTGTCCTTTTTGCCGGATGACGTGTCGCCGGTACATTCTGGGGTACTGAATAGATGTCCAAATCGATGTCCGGAATCATGCATTTTCTGGCCTTGCTGCTGATGCTGTTTTGCTCGCCGGCACAGGCTGCTTTCAGCATCACCACGAACAGCGGCGACAAGCTCGAGATCAAGGTGTGGGGCGAGACGAATCGCGGCCCGTTGTTCATCTGGTTGCTCAACCAATATGGCGAAAACAAGCGTGCCGACAGCCTGGCTGCCGAGTTGGCGAAAAAAGGCGCCAGCGTCTGGCAAGCCGATCTGCTCGATGCCTTGATGCTGGAACGCACCGCCGAAGCCATCCGCAACATGGACGGCGGGCCGGTCGCCAGCCTGATTGAAGCGGCGGTCGGCAAAGGTCGGCGGCCCATCGTGCTGGTAGCCTGCGATCGCATGGCCGTACCGTTGCTCAAGGGATTGCGTGAATGGCAGTTGCGCGTGCAGTCCGGAAAAACCGGCAAAACCGCTGATCTGCGCGCCGTGGCCGGCGGCGTCGTGTTTTTCCCCAACCTGTATCGCGGTACGCCGGTCGCCGGCGAAGATCCCGAACTGATGGAAATTGTCGCCGCCACCAATATGCCGTTGATGATCATGCAACCGGCGCTGGGCTCGAACCGGACGCGGCTGTCGAGTTTGCTGAAAACACTGGATGCGGCGGGCAGTCCGGCCTATTCCTGGCTGCTGCCCGAGGTGCGTGATTACTATCTGTTGCAGACCGAAAAGCCGCGCAGCGAGAGTCTGCAAGCGATGGCCGGCAAAGTGCCGGCACCGGTGGAAAGGGCCATTCGTCAAACGCCGGATCAACTGCTCGCCGCAGCGCGATTGCTTGACGCCAGCAAGAAGCCGGCGAAACCGCACGCCATGCGCGAAGCCGGGCAAAAGGCCAGCGCGCCGGCATACGGCCTGATTGAACGTCCGCGTCAACGCGCTCCCAACTTCAGCTTGACCGACGCGTATGGCAAAACCGAAAACCTGAGCCAGAGTCTTGGCCGCATTACATTGGTCAACTTCTGGGCAACCTGGTGCCCGCCCTGCGTGCATGAAATCCCATCCATGAACCGGCTGGCGGCGGCGTATGACAAGAAGGATTTCGGCATCGTCTCGATCAATTTCAAGGAAGACCCGGAACATGTGCTGGCCTTCCTGAAACGGGTCGATGTCGATTTTCCCGTGTTGCTTGACCGCGATGGCGCGGTTTCCGGCCGCTGGCGGGTATTCGCTTTTCCAAGCACTTTCCTGCTCGATCACAACGGCAACATTCGCTACTCGGTGAATACCGCCATCGAATGGGACACCGATGAAGCGAAAGCGGTCATCGATAAACTGCTGAAAGAAGCCCGCGCGGCCAAATAGCATTCGGTTTTGTGCACTTGAATACAACCCAACTCGGCAAGCCATTGAGACAGAACTTCGCGCCGCGTTTGGTCGCCTGGCAGAAGCAGCATGGCCGCCATGCCTTGCCCTGGCAGTGCGGCGCCAGTGGCGATGCATATCCGGTCTGGTTATCGGAAATCATGTTGCAGCAGACCCAGGTGGAAACGGTGATTCCCTATTACCAGCGTTTTCTCGCCAGTTTTCCGGACCTGAAAGCGCTCGCGGCGGCGGATCAGGATACGGTGCTTGGCCTCTGGTCAGGCCTTGGCTATTACAGCCGGGCGCGTAACCTGCATGCGGCGGCACGGCAAATCATCGATCAGCATGGCGGACACTTTCCGCGCCACATCGACGCGATTCTCGCGCTGCCCGGCATCGGCCGCTCCACCGCCGCCGCGATTGCCGCTTTTGCCTTCGGCGAACGGCGCGCCATCCTCGACGGCAATGTCAAGCGGGTGCTGACGCGAGTCTTCGGCATAGACGGCTGGCCAGGTGAAAAGGCGGTGGAAAACCAGCTCTGGGCGCTTGCCGAGAGTTTGCTGCCGAGTACTGACATTCAGGCCTACACGCAAGGTTTGATGGATCTCGGCGCCACCATCTGCAAACGCGGCCGTCCGCAATGCGAAAGCTGTCCGTTCAGCGACGACTGCATCGCCAATGTGCAGGGACGCCAGCGCGAACTGCCCGCCGCGCGACCCAGGAAATCGGTGCCGGAACGCAGCACCGGTATGCTGGTGTTGCTGAACGCCGGCGAAGTGCTGCTGGAAAAACGCCCGAACAGCGGCATCTGGGGCGGCTTGTGGAGCCTGCCCGAGTTTGCCGAATCGGAAAACCCGCTCGCCGCTGCGCACCGGCTGGGTTATCAGGCTGCCTTGGCTGACGAGCTGCCTGGCGAACTCCCCGCGTTCAACCATACCTTCACCCATTTCCGCCTGTTCATTCAGCCTTGGCAATTACGTGTCGAGCGGGCGCTTTCCGCTGCGGAACCCGGCCGCCTCTGGTTGTCGCTGGATGAACTCGATGGCGCCGCGTTGCCGACGCCGGTGCG
>CAZUSF010000050.1:3191-11287 GCA_964623355.1 uncultured Thiobacillus sp.
TGGAATCTGCTCGACGCCTCGGGCGACAGCGTCGGCCAGGCGGCCAGCTTCAGCGCATGGGAAGCGGTCTGAAGCGGCTTGCTTTTCAGCGTAACGTGCAGATATCAGGTTGCATGTGGCCTTTTTATCTCAGGAGACAAGCATGAACATCCGTTCCATTCAGCAACAGATCAACGCCGTCGTGGTGACCGAAGGCGCCGGTGTCAACGTGCATCGCAGCCTTGGGACGCCGGCGTTGAAGCATCTCGATCCGTTCCTGATGCTCGATCATTTCGGCAGTGACGATCCCGAGCAATACATCGCCGGCTTTCCCGACCATCCGCATCGCGGTTTCATCACCCTGACCTACATGCTCGACGGCCACATGGAGCATCGTGACAGCATGGGCAATCGCGGCGATCTGCGCGCCGGCGGAGTGCAATGGATGAAGGCCGCCAGCGGCGTCATCCATTCCGAAATGCCGCAGCAAAGCAATGGTCTGATGCGCGGTTTCCAGCTCTGGATCAACCTGCCGGCGGCGCAAAAGATGAGCGATCCGGCGTATCAGGAATTCGCCGCCGAGGCGATTCCGGAAGTGGTCGAGGCGGGCGTCAAAGTACGTCTGTTGGCGGGAGAATATGGCGGAAAGCGCGGCGTCATCGACGATCCGCATACCGAACTGCTTTACCTCGATGTCGAACTGCAACCGAACACTGTTTTTGCGACACCGCTGGCGGCCGAGAAGCTCGGCTTCATCTACGTCTATGTCGGCGAGGCGCAGATCGAGGTGAACGGCAACGCGCAAACCCTGCCAAGCCACAGTCTCAACCTGCTAGGCGCCGGCGATCAAGTGCAACTCACCGCCGGCACAGCGGGCGCGCGGCTGATCCTGGTCGCCGGCCGCCCGATCGGCGAAGCCATCGTGCAGTACGGTCCTTTCGTCATGAACAGCCGGGAAGAGGTCGAACAGGCGATGCGCGATTACCGCGACGGCAGCCTGGTGCGGGCGAGGGCTGAAGTTAAAACCGAAGTCAGCTAGGCAGGTTGACCTGCACCAGCATGCACGCCGGCATGCTGAGCAGTACAAGCTTCCCTGGCCGGGGTGAAGCTTATTTTGGGATTTTTCTGTTTTTCGATACCCGGTTACCGCAGCAGCAGTGTCGGAATCCTGGCTGAGCGCAGCAAATCCGAGGTTTTGCTGCCGAACAGCAGGCTGCGTAGCGGCGAGTAGCTATAGGAACCGGGCAACCCAACGGCTTCTCATCCCTGTGAAATCATCCGCAAACGTGGTTGGGAAACGCTTCGCATCCAGCTCCATCGCTCTCAGACTCAGGGCGGAAACCTCAATCTGGAAAAATTCCGTCCCTGGACGATCGCCGAGCGTTCGACCTCGGCGGCGGAGGCGATCCAGCCCTTCTCTTCGAGAAACAGGAGCCAGGCCCGTGTGCTGATCTTGCGGCAATTGGCCGGCAGCAGAAAACTGACCCGGGCGATCTTGTGATCCTCGAACAGGAACACGCCGGTAGTGGCGGGCGAGGTGAGCGCCAGTTCGTGCATGGCTTCCTGGATGGCGATTTCACCGAGGTTGGCTTTTTTAGGCGGGGTTACGCCCGAGACCTGGGCGGCTTGGAAATGCTGGTAGGCACGGGTGGCGACGATGGGCGTCGACTGCTGCTCCACCCAAAGCCTGATCTTCTCGCTGGTGGGCGTGGCATTGCGCGTGACTTCGTGCAGCACCATGTCGACGATTTGCACCGGCCACCCTGGCTTGAGCAGCAGGTCCAACGCGTTGGCATAGGCCAGGGTGATCAGCGGACCGGCATCGGGCAGCACGACCACTGCGGGGTGCGAAGGTGTGGTCATTCAGGCGGGCAGCGCGTTCAACACGTCGACCATGCCCTGGGTGGTCGCATCGGCCAGACGCGGCATTGGCAGGTGGGCCTGGGCCATCAGCAGAAAGAGGTCTTCTTCGCTGTCGATGCCAAGCGCCGCCATGGCCGCCAGGTCGTCGAGCCGTCCCAGGGAGAAATCGATCAAGGTGCGGTAATTCTGGTTGCTGGAGGATTCGGCGGATTCGAAGGTCTCGACCAGATACCTGAGCTCGGCGTTGAACAAGGCGTTGACCGAGGTGTCTGTTTTGGCGGCGATGATCTTGGCGCGCTTCAACAAATCGCGATCCACTGCCCCGGTGAAGTTGACTGTGGCCATGAAGCCTCCGTATCAATGTAACAATGGTTTAAGTGTAACACTTGATTATGTGTTAATTTTTTGCGCGGAACGGTAGGCCATAAAGCGACTTCGCAGGCGTAGTCACAGAAGAACAACGGATGAAATGGTAGAAAGGGAAGGGCAACCGAAATTCGAATACGTTGGAAGCCGTCATCTCCGAACGACAGCTTTCGGGATTCGGTGAATGATGAGATTTGATCCGGATACCCGTATCTACTGCCAGTCATGTACATGCGTATGCCGGTGTTCGAGGTTTCCGTGGCGGTGGCGATGTGTGTGGACCAGGTTGGCGGCGGCAAGCAGGTTCATGTCTGCCAGCAGGGCCTGGATTGGGCCGTCATGGATCAGGCTGTGGTCTTCGCCAAGAACCAGGGCGCGGCCGCCTAGTTCCGGCGCCAGGCTGAGGTTGTGTGTGGTGGTCAGCGTGGTGATTTGCAGGCCACCGAGGAAATCGACTAGCCAGCCGGTGGAGCGCGGGTCGAGTGCGGCGGTGGGCTCGTCGAGCAGCAGGACTTTCGGTTCCAGCGCCAGTAGCGCGGCGAGGCAGACTTTCTGCTTTTCGCCGCCGGAAAGTGAAAATGGCGGTCGAGCCAGATGCTGGCTGACGCCGACCTGATCCGCCCAATGCCGCACGCGATCATCCACATCGGCGAGTCCCATCTGGCGCGGGCCGAAGGCGATTTCGTCGAATACTGTCGGGTTGAACAGCATCGCGTCCGGGTTCTGGAACAGCAACGCGACTTCACTTCTGAAGCGGCGATGCAGGGCCGGTGCCTTCAATCGGGGCGGGGTGATTTCCTCGCCCTGGTAAACGAAGCGGCCGGAGGTGGGCGCGATCAGGCCGTTGAGGATTTTCAGCAGTGTCGATTTGCCGCTGCCGTTGCAGCCCAGCAGTACGACTTTTTCAGCAGGGCGAATGGCAAAACTGATGTCGCGCAGGATTTCGGCGGCGCCGTAACGATGGTTGATGCCAACCACTTCCAGCACGGGGGCAGCATCCAGCGCCGGCTCTGGGGCGGATTTGATGATGCGGTAGCGCAGTTCAGTCATGGAAGAAGCCGCGTGAACGCAGGGCTTGTGAGGATTGCGTGGCGGCATGCAGCGATTTTTCGATGAACCAGGATACGGCGGCAGCGCTGGCGCGGTAGCGGTCGATCAGGCTGGGTCGGGTGAGTGAACGGCTGGCCAGTGCGAGTCGGAAATCGTCGTGCGCGCGGCGGAAGGTCAGCGTCTGGCTATAGGCGAGGCCGAGCACGTAGGTCAGGTTTTTAGAGAAATCGAGTGCTTGAAACAAGTTGGTGCGGGCGATGAACAGGAAGGTCAAACAGGTCAGCAGCAATACGCGCAGATTCAAGCGCAGCAGGGTTTGCCAGGGTGAAATATCTTGCCACCAGGCCATGCCGATATAACTCAGGCTGATCAGCGTATTGAATGCCAGTACGGTCAACACGGCGCGGCGCAGCAGAGTGATGGCGTCACGTTGGGCGATCAGCAAGACCAGGAGCAGCCCGCTGCCGAGCCAGAGCGGGTGGTGAATCAGCGTTGCGGTAATCACCGCAGCCAGGTAGAGCAGAAGATGGATGCGATCCCGCTTCATTGCGCAGTCCGGGCGCGCAGTCGGGTCAGATAGCGGTATCCGAGAACGGTCAGCACGCCTTCCGCCAATCCGACCAGCACATGCGGCAGCACCACCGCCGGCAGCGTGACGGCCAGTCCGAACGGGAAGAAGAGCGGTGCTCCCTGTGCGTCGTACGCGATCATCGGCTGCACGCCGAGTACCAGCGCCATCAGCAATGCCGGCAGCACGATGGAGAACCAACCGGCGAGAAACAGGGCGAGGCTTTGATTCAGGCGACCGAGCAATTTCCATGTCGCCAATGCAGCAAAGCTGCCGATGAAGCCCATCGCCAATGCGTTGATCGGCAGCGCGGTGATGCCGCCATCACCGAACAGCAGCGCCTGCATCGCCAGCACCAGCGAGACCGCGAGAAAGGCCATCCAGCCGCCGAAGCTCACCGCCAGCAGGCCGATGCCGGCGGCATGTGCGGTGCTGCCGCCGGGCAAGGGCAGGGCGACCATCATCAGCACGAACGACAGCGCGGTGCAGGCGGCGAGGAAGGGCAGCGTGTCGGCATCCAGATCGCGTTTCACCCGTCGCGCCGCGAAGGCCCACAAACCTGCCGCCGCCACGTAGGCTGGCAGGTAGGTTTGCGGCGAGATGAAACCGTCGGGGATGTGCATGGTGATACCTTGGCTGGAGATTGAATAATTAGTCATCCCCGTGAAGGCGGGGATCCAGGTTATTGATTCAACTGGGTTCCCGCCTTCGCGGGAACGACGAATCTGAAAAAGTCAGCGTCTCCTTAGAACAACGCCGAGAAGGAGGCAATGAAGCGGTACTTTTCTTTGCCTTCAGCGCCTTGTTGATCGGAGGATTCGTTGAGATCGGTCCAGATCGGTTTCTTCAGCGCCAGGCCGAGGCTCATGTTGTCCTTGTACAAACGGGCGCCGATTACGCCGTAGAGCATGTCGCCGCCGGTCGCTGCTGCGCCGACACCATTCTCGACGTCGCGGCCGAGTCGGAGGAAGTTGAGTTCCGCGTTGCCGTCGAGGCGGAAGCGGGTTTCCGGGTTGGTCATCAGGCGATAGGCGAGGGCGGCGTTGAGGCGGGTTTCGGTGCCGAATTTGACCCGGTCGGTGTTGTCGTATTCATAGGTCTGGAAGCGGATCTGACCGGCCTCGAATACCGCCGTGGCGTTATCGGTCAGTTGCTTGGTGGCGGTGAGGCCGTAGCTGAAGCTGGGCTTGCCGAAGCCGAGTGACTTACCCGGATCGATCGTGTTGTTGTCGAGCCGATGGTTGGCGTCGCCAGTGGGCAGCGATAGACCGCCGTACAGCGTGAAATGCCAGTCCATCAGGTCATCCAGGCTTTCGTCGGCCGGCACCAGCATGAAACGTTGATCGTATTTGAAGCCGATCACGCCCATCACTGAAAGATCGGTGAAGCCGCGTGAATTCGTGTCGCCGTATTCGTCTTTCTTGATGTTGTACGGCTGTATCAGGTAACCGGAAAACCAGGGTGTGAAACCGTAGCCGACACCTGCCATCCAGTACTGGTTGTAGTCGCCTTCCTGAGCATCGACTGCGGTGGAGGGGTCATAGGTTTTCGACTTGGCATGATCAACCTTGAGCGACAGCAACCAGCTTCCCCTGGGCAAGGTCGCGGAACTGGAGGTTTCCACCGGCGCGCCGGGGCCTTCCAGACCGACCGCGCCCAGTGTGGCGACGCCGTGGTGGGCCTGCGTGGCGGTGCTGGTCAAGGCCAGAGCCAAGGCAATGGCGAGGCTGGATTTCATCATTTCTGTTTCCTTTTCAGATAAAGACTCAATAAACCGAACAACCCAAGAATGAAGGCGACGCCGATGAAGATGCGGCTGTAGCGTTCGAATACGGGTTTTTCCGAGCCAACCAGTACGGCGGCGGCGTCTGTGCTGAGCTGGAAATCGAGGCCATGACCATCTTCCGAAATGGCCTTGATGCGCCAGTTCGCCGCTGCATCCGGCAAGAAGGCGATGCGGCCGAGTTGATCGGTTCGACCAACCTGATACGGCAGCTTTTCGGCTTCGCGATAAATCTCGTAGCCCTCGAAAGTGAACGGCGTGTTGTCGGCGTAGAACAGCTTGATCACCACCGCCTGGCCACCCACCACGGTGTATTGCAGGTCGTGCGCCGCGGTCGGAAGCGTTGAACACGCAAACAGCAGACCGCTGCTGAGCAGTAATCGAGGCAGGGTTTTCATTTGATTTCAAACTGCAGCGATGAGGTGTGTACGGTCTTGTCTGCCTTGCCATCGTTGAGCGGCAGCGCAAGGCTGGCTTCGATATGCTGAAAACCGGCCTGATTCAGGCGGATGTTGATCGTGCCATCAGCGCCGCTGACGCCGCGCGGTTTACCAAAGTAGGCGACGCTGGCATTGGCGACGGGCTTGCCCTGGAAATAGACGCGCAGCCGCAATTTGTCGCCGGATTTCAGTTCAAGCGGGTTATTGATCGGCACCATCTCCAGATCCTGCGTCAAAGACCGCGCCAGTGCCGCGCTCCAGCGGTCGATCCGTTTGATCGCTTCCAGCGAGCGCCAACTGTCAAGCACCGCGCCGGCTTCGTTTTTCGGCAGTTTCTTCGTGCCGTATGGGGTTTTGCTCCAGTAGCCGCTGGAAAGCAGAAACCAGGTGGCGGCGCAGTCAGCTTGCAAGGTCACCGGGTATTGCAGGCTTGGGGTGACCTGAATGGCTTGTCCGGAGGCATCGAAACAGCGTGCCTGCTGAACGGATTCCGGTTTGTATTCGAGGCGTTTCACGCCGGTATGGCTGGATTGTTCATGTCCATAAGCCAGGCTATGCAGCGTGCCGCTGCGCTCGATCCAGAGATCATGGCTTGAAGCAGATGAAGAAAGCAGCACAAGCAACAGGAGAAGTCGCGATTTCATGATGGGAGATGCGGGTTCGAGGCGCGCATCTTAATAAGAGATAAGAGAAAAAGATAATTTGTATTATTTATCGACGCGGCAACAGCGGCGTCAACTCAACCACGATGAATCTGGTCTGGCGTCTTGGTCATTACTTACTGATTCGTCCCGATAAATCCGAGATTGTCGGGGAGACCGTAGGGCGCGCCATGCGCACCATCCACGTTCAGTGGTGCTTATGGCGCACCCTACGGCCGCACGGATAAAGCTGGCCGGATCAATCGTTGTTTCACCATTGACGAAAAATCAAGCATGCAATTGAACAAATCTGTCCTGTTAACGCCCCATGCCGTCGAGCAGGGCCTGGAACAGGATCTCCGGATCAACGGGTTTCGTGATGAAGCCGTTCATACCGGCCTGGATGCAGTTGAGCTTGTCTTCATCAAACGCATTGGCGGTCATCGCCAGGATGGGGATCGATTCACGACCGGCGATCCTGCGTATCGCACGCGTGGCTTCCAGGCCATCCATTTCCGGCATTTGCATGTCCATCAGGATGGCGGCGTAGTCGTTTTGTGTTGCCAGTTGCACTGCTTGCAAACCGTTTTCGGCCAGATCGGGCAGCAGGCCGACATCGCGCAACAGCATGAGCGCGACTTCCTGGTTGATCGGATCATCCTCGGCGATAAGGACACGTTTGCCCCGATGCCGCTCGAGCAGTTGTTGTTCGGCTTGTCGGCCTGGGTTCGGGTTGTCTGAAAACGGCGCTTCCTGGCCCTTTATCAGACGCGCAGTCAGCCAGAAGCTGCTGCCTTGCCCCGGGCTGCTTTCGACGCCAACGTTGCCGCCCATCAATTCGGCGATACGCCGCGTGATGGCAAGCCCGAGGCCGGTGCCGCCGAATTTTCGGGTGGTGGAGTTGTCGGCTTGCTGGAAAGCCTGGAACAGGTTCTCACGCTGATTCGGGGTCATGCCGATACCGGTATCACTGACTTCGAAGCGCAGCAGGTAGTCGGTGTCGGATTCTTCCTCTACCCGGCAAGACAAGGTGATGCCGCCATGTTCAGTGAACTTGACCGCATTGCTGGCATAGTTGACCAGTGCCTGGGTCAGCCGCGTCGGGTCGCCGCGCAGCGCTTGCGGCAGGCCGGATGCCTTGATCGAAATATGCAATCCCTTGCTGGTTGCGGTTTCGCCAACCACGTTGTAAACCGAGCGCAGCACCTCGGCCAGGACAAAGTCTTTTTCTTCGAGGACGAGTTTGCCGGCTTCGATCTTGGACAGATCGAGGATGTCGTTGATGACGCTGAGCAAATGCTTGCCGGATGCGTCGATCTTGTCGAGCTGCTCGGCCTGGAGCGGGGATATCTCGCCGCGACGCATGATCCGCGCCATGCCGAGAATGCCGTTCATCGGCGTGCGAA
>CAZUSF010000051.1:0-2001 GCA_964623355.1 uncultured Thiobacillus sp.
ATGGCCGGCGTGCCGCTGTTCAACGGCTTCCTGTCGAAGGAAATGTTCTTCGCCGAGGCGGTCGGCGTGGCGACCATGATGAAGTTCGGCTGGCTACTGCCATTCGCCGTCACCATCGCCGGCATCTTCGCGGTGGCCTATTCGCTGCGTTTCATCCATGACGTGTTTTTCAACGGCGACCCCATCGATCTTCCGCGCACGCCGCACGAACCGCCGCGCTGGATGAAAGTGCCGGTGGAGTTTCTGGTGGCGCTGTGCCTGCTGGTCGGCATTTTACCGGCGCTGACCGTCGAGCCGATCCTGGCGCTGGCGGCAGGCGCGGTGCTGCAAGCGCCGTTGCCGGAACACAATCTGGCGATCTGGCACGGCTTCAATCCTGCCTTGTGGATGAGCGTCATCGCATTGATTGGCGGCATTCTGTTGTATGTCTGGCGCAAGCCGATGTTTGCCTTGCACGCTCGGTATGAGGATCGGCTGTCCGCGCGCCGTATCTATAACCACTTGCTGGATGCTTTGCTTGGCCTCGCCAGCAGCCTCACCCGCCGCCTCGATACCGGCTCGCTGCAACGCATGATTGCGTCGTTTATCGGCTTCGCGTTGATCCTCGGCGTCAGCGGCTGGCTGGGCAGCGGTTCGTCGCTGACCGGGCCGCGCGAGTTGTTGCCGGTCGATGCGGTCAGCCTGTTCGCCGCGTTGGCCATGCTGGCGGCGATCCTGACCACGTTGGTGATGCACCGACAACGTTTCGTCGCGCTGATCCTGATCGGCGCCGTGGGCCTGGTGGTGTCACTGATTTTCGTCAAGTTCTCCGCCCCTGATCTCGCCCTGACCCAACTCTCGGTCGAGGTGGTGACGATCATCCTGTTGCTGCTGGCGCTGTATTTTCTGCCTCAGCACACGCCGGTTGAATCGGGCAACGGCCGCCGCTGGCGGGATGGCGTGCTGGCTGTTTTGGCCGGTGGTGGCGTCGGCGTGCTGGCCTGGGCGGTGCTGACCCGGCCTTACACCAGCATCGCCGATTACTTCCTGGAAAACAGCGTCTCCGGCGGCGGCGGCCACAACGTGGTCAACGTCATCCTGGTCGATTTCCGGGGCTTCGATACGTTGGGCGAAATCACCGTGCTGGCGCTCGCCGGCTTTGCCATTTTCGCGATGCTGGAACATCTACGTCTCGATGGCCGCGGTTGTGACGATGTCGGGCGCGCCTGGAACTGGGACATGCACCCCAGCATCATGGCCTCGCTGACCCGTTTGCTGCTGCCGCTGGCGCTACTTGTCTCGGTGTATATCCTGTTGCGCGGCCACAACCTGCCCGGCGGCGGCTTCATCGCCGGGCTGATCACCGCGGTGGCGCTGATCATGCAATATCTGGCGAATGGCGTCGCCTGGACGCATGAGCGCCTGCCCGCCAACATGCATCCGATCATCGGCGCCGGACTGTTGATCGCGACGCTGACCGGCATGGCATCATTCTGGTTCGGCTATCCCTTCCTGACTTCCACCTTCGGCCATGTGCATTGGCCGATCGTCGGCGATTTCGAACTCGCCTCGGCGATGGCGTTCGACCTTGGCGTCTATCTGGTGGTGGTCGGCGCCACCTTGTTGATCCTGATCCATCTCGGCCTGATGCACGACGCCAGCCATGGCGACAGCGCCTGCCCGATTTCCGAGTCAAAACGTATGAAAGCAGGTCGCGCATGAAAGAAGGTCGCTCATGGAAGCGCTGATTGCACTCTTGATTGGTCTGCTCACCGCCAGCGGCGTTTATCTGCTGCTGCGCGGACGCACCTTCCCGGTGGTTCTGGGCCTGACCTTTTTGTCTTATGCGGTGAACCTGTTTCTGTTTGCCATGGGCCGCCTGAGCATTGGCCGACCGCCGGTGATCGGCACCGGCCTGCCCGGCTACACCGACCCGTTGCCGCAAGCGCTGGTGCTGACCGCCATCGTCATCGGCTTCGCGATGACCGCTTTCGTCATCATGCTGGCGCTGAAGGCGCGGGC
>CAZUSF010000051.1:2101-8831 GCA_964623355.1 uncultured Thiobacillus sp.
CGTCGTGCTCGGCCAGATCGGCCTGGCGTTGGCTTTGCTGCAAGCCGTCAATGACGGCAGCATCCTGACCTACGCGCTGGGCAACTGGCAGGCACCGTTCGGCATCGTCATGGTGGCCGACCGCCTGAGCGTCTGGATGCTGCTGGTCACCGCCGTGCTGGCGCTGTTTTCGCTGCTCTACGCCAGCCGTGGCATCGATGTTTCCGGCCGCCATTTCCATATCCTGTTTCAGTTGCAGTTGTTCGGCCTCAACGGCGCATTTCTCACTGGCGACCTGTTCAACCTGTTCGTCTTTTTCGAAGTGCTGCTGCTCGCCTCCTACGGACTGATCCTGCATGGTGGTGGGGGTGAAAAGCACCAAGGCGACCGTTTGCGCACGAAAGCCAGCCTGCATTACGTGGTGCTGAATCTGGTTGGTTCGTCGTTGTTTCTCATCGCGGTGGGCACGCTGTACGGTCTCTTCGGCACGCTCAACATGGCGGATCTGGCGGTGAAGATGGCGGCGGTATCGCCGGAAAATCTCGGCCCGGCACGCGCCGCCGGCCTGCTTCTGTTTGCCGTCTTCGCGCTGAAAGCGGCTCTGTTGCCGCTGTATCTCTGGCTGCCCGCCGCCTACGCCCATACCAGCGCGCCGGTAGCGGCATTGTTCGTCATCATGACCAAGGTGGGCGCCTATAGCATCCTGCGCGTCTCCACCCTGATCTTTGGCGCACAGGCAGGTGAGATGGCGAATCTGATTCAGCCCTGGCTGCTGCCGCTGGCGCTGGCGACGCTGTTGATCGGCTTGTTCGGCGCGCTGGCGGCGCGTTTTCTGCGCGAGCAGGCGGCCTATCTGGTCGTCGCTTCGGTCGGCACCCTGCTCACCGCGTTCTCGCTCGGCAACGTCGCCGGCCTTGCCGCCGGTTTGTATTACCTGCCGCATTCGGTGTTCACCGGCGCCGCACTGTTTCTGCTGGCCGACCGCATTGCGCTCGGACGCGGCCAGGGCAACGGACTGATCGGCGACCAGTTTCAATCCGGCCCGGCCGTCGCCAACGCGGCGGTACTGGGCGGTTTGTTCTTCGTCACCGCGATTCTGGCCGCCGGGCTGCCGCCGTTGTCCGGCTTCGTCGGCAAGTTTCTTTTGCTGCGGGCGGCGCTGGATCATCCTGACGCAACCTGGATCGTGGCGATCGTTCTGACTGGCGGCCTGCTCGGGTTGATCGCCCTGGCACGGTCCGGCAGCCTGCTCTTCTTCCATACCCTGCCGCGCGACGAAAAAGCAGCACCTGCCGTCGCCAATGACCTGGCTGGCTGGTTGCCGGCGCTGTTGCCAATATTCGGACTGCTCGCCCTCGGACTCGGCCTGACGCTCGCCGCCGGCCCGATTTACGCTTATGCCAGCGCAACCGCCGAACAGCTGTTGCAACCCTATCTCTATGTGCATGCCGTGCTGGGAGGCCGCCCATGAGTTCACGTTTGCTGTCGCGGTTTTTGCCGCACCCGCTGCTCACCCCGACGCTGGCGGCAATCTGGCTGCTGCTCAACAACAGCGCGGCGCCCGGACACATCGTCCTCGGCGTCCTGCTTGGCTGGCTGATTCCGCTGTTCACGCTGCGTTTCTGGCCGGAGGCGATCCGCATTCACCGGCCCTGGCAACTGGTCCGCTTCATCGGCATCGTGCTGCATGACATCGTTACCGCCAACCTGGCGGTCGCCTGGCGCATCCTGCATCGCCCTGAACGCTTGCAACCCGCTTTCATCGAAGTGCCGCTGGCGCTGGAAAGCGACCTGGCGATCAGCTTTCTGGCCAATACCATTTGCCTGACCCCCGGCACGGTCACCGCGCAACTCAGCCAGGATCGCCGCACATTGCTGGTGCACGCGCTTGACGCGCCGGACCCGGAAGCCATTCTGGCTGACATCAAATCGCGTTACGAAGCGCCGCTGAAGGAGGTATTCGAAGCATGCTGAGCCTGGTTCTCCCCATCGCTTTCGCATTGGTCGCCGGCGCCGTCGCGATGAGCTTCTGGCGCCTGTTACGCGGCCCGAGTGCGCCGGATCGCATCCTGGCGCTGGATACGCTTTATGTGAACACCATCGCGCTGCTGGTGCTGCTCGGCATACACCTGGGCAGCGCGCTGTATTTCGAAGCCGCGCTGCTGATCGCGCTGATGGGTTTTGTCGGCACCGTCGCGCTGTGCAAATACCTGTTGCGTGGCGACATCATCGAATAGAAAGGAATGCCTCCCATGCTCGACTATCTATTGTCTTTCCTGATTCTCGCCGGCGCCGGTTTCACCTTCATCGGCTCGCTCGGCCTGGCCCGCCTGCGCGATTTCTACACCCGGCTGCATGGCCCGACCAAGGCAACCACACTCGGTGTTGGCTGTCTGCTGATCGCTTCGTCGCTCTATTTCAGCCATCAGGGCAACGGCGTCAGCCTGCATGAAATCCTGATCACGCTGTTCCTGTTCATCACCGCGCCGGTATCGGCGCATCTGCTGGCGAAAGCCGCACTGCATCAGAATCTGCCGCGCGTCGAGAAGACGCAGGATTTGCCGCTCAAGTAATCAGGCTGTCGATTGTTGTTGAATGCACGTACTGACCTTGTATCACCGCCCCGGCTGTCATCTTTGCAGCGACATGCGGGCTGAACTGCTCGAGTTTCAGAATGAACTGGATTTTCGACTGCGCGAAATCGACATTGATCTGGACCCGGACTTGCGCACCCGGTTTGGTTTTCTGATCCCGGTTTTATGCCTTGAAGAACAGGAAATCTGTCATTACCACCTCAATCCAACCGCTTTGCGTGCAGCCCTGGCGCAGCCCGCGGAAGCCGGCTAAGTCGCTGTCGTTTCAGGTAAAATCCGCGCCCATTCATAGACAGATGGCGCCATTTGGCGCTCCCGGGCTTTCTTCATGCGCAACACCCTGATCCGCAATTTCTCCATCATCGCCCATATCGACCACGGCAAATCGACGCTGGCCGATCGCATCATCCATAACTGCGGCGGCCTCGCCGACCGCGAGATGGAAGCTCAGGTGCTCGATTCGATGGACCTGGAACGCGAGCGCGGCATCACCATCAAGGCGCAGACCGCGGCCCTTCTCTACAAGGCGAAAGACGGCCAGGAATACCAGCTCAACCTGATCGACACCCCCGGCCACGTCGACTTTTCCTACGAAGTGTCACGTTCGCTGTCGGCTTGCGAAGGTGCGTTGCTGGTGGTCGATGCATCGCAGGGCGTCGAGGCTCAGACGGTGGCAAATTGCTATACGGCGGTGGAACTCGGCGTCGAAGTCTTCCCGGTGCTGAACAAGATCGACCTGCCCTCGGCCGACCCGGATCGGGTGATGCAGGAGATCGAGGAAATCGTCGGCATTCCGGCCGACCACGCGGTGCATTGTTCGGCCAAGAACGGCATCGGCATCATCGATGTGCTGGAAGCCGTGGTGAAGTACATCCCGCCGCCGCGCGGTGACGAAGACGCGCCGCTGAAAGCGCTGGTGATTGATTCCTGGTTCGACAACTACGTCGGCGTCGTGATGCTGGTGCGCGTCGTCGATGGCATCCTGAAGCAAAAGGACAAGATTCGCCTGATGGCCGCCGGCGTCGATTATCTGGTCGAGAACGTCGGTGTATTCACACCGAAATCGCTGCCGCGCACGCAGCTTTCCGCCGGCCAGGTCGGCTTCGTCATCGCCGGCATCAAGGATCTGAAGCATGCCAAGATGGGCGACACGGTGACCCTGGCGAGCCGGCCGGCTAGAGAGGCGCTGCCCGGCTTCAAGGAAATCCAGCCGCAGGTGTTCGCCGGCCTGTATCCGGTGGAATCGCACGAATACGACAGCCTGCGCGACGCGCTGACCAAGCTGCAACTGAACGACGCGGCCTTGCGTTTCGAGCCGGAAACCTCGCAGGCGTTGGGCTTCGGCTTCCGTTGTGGCTTTTTGGGCCTGCTGCACATGGACATCGTGCAGGAACGCCTGGAACGCGAATACGACCAGAGTCTGATCACCACCGCGCCCTCAGTCGAATACCAGGTGTTCATGAAGGACGGCACAACGCTGGAGGTGGAAAACCCGTCGCGCCTGCCTGACCTGTCGAAGATCGAGGAAATCCGCGAACCGATCATCACCGCCACCATCCTGGTGCCGGAGGAGTATCTCGGCAACGTGATGACGTTGTGCAACCTGAAACGCGGCGCCCAGGTCGACATGAAATACATGGGCCGTCAGGTGATGCTGAAATATGACCTGCCGCTGAACGAAGTCGTACTCGATTTCTTCGACCGCCTGAAATCGACCTCGCGCGGTTATGCCTCACTCGATTACGAATTCAAGGAATTCCGCGCCGACGACCTGATAAAGCTCGACGTCCTGGTGAACAGCGAGAAGGTCGATGCGCTGGCGCTGATCGTGCACCGCTCCACGTCGCAATATCGCGGCCGCGAACTGGTCTCCAAAATGCGCGAACTGATCCCGCGCCAGATGTTCGACGTCGCCGTGCAGGCCGCCATCGGTTCGCACATCATCGCCCGCGAGACGGTCAAGGCGCTGCGCAAGAACGTGCTGGCCAAGTGTTACGGCGGCGACATCACGCGCAAGAAGAAACTGCTGGAGAAACAGAAGGAAGGTAAAAAGCGCATGAAGCAGGTCGGCAACGTCGAGATTCCGCAGGAAGCGTTTCTGGCGATTCTTCAGGTCAGCGACAAGTAAACATGCCTTTAAGTTAAACCCGGACCCGTCATGCCCGCGAAGGCGGGCATCCAGGAAGTTGCGCAACTGCTGGATTCCCACATTCGCGGGAATGACGCGAACTGAACGGAATTGGCGTCAGTCCCCATTCATCCTTACCATCGCACCTCATGAACTTCGCCCTCATCCTCTTCCTCGCCCTGGTCATCACCGGCCTGATCTGGCTGTTTGACTCCCTGTTTCTTGCCAAAGGGCGTGAAGACAAAGCCAAGCTGCCGCTGCTGGTGGATTATTCAAAGAGCTTTTTCCCGGTCATCCTGATCGTCTTTGTGCTGCGCTCGTTCCTCGTCGAGCCGTTCAAGATTCCCTCCGGCTCGATGCTGCCGACGCTGCTGATCGGCGATTTCATCCTGGTCAACAAGTTTGAATACGGCATCCGCCTGCCGGTGATCAACAAAAAAGTCATCAACCTGGGCGACCCGAAGAACGGCGATGTCATGGTGTTCCGCTACCCGAGCGATCCCGCGCTGGATTACATCAAGCGCGTCGTCGGCGTGCCGGGCGATGTCGTCGAATACATCGACAAACGCCTGACCATCAATGGCAAACCGGTTGCCAGCCAGCGCGAAGGCAATTTCGAATACACCGCGCAAGGCCTCAACTTCGTGCAGGGCGCAACCTGGCGCGAGCAGCTCGGCGAGCACAGCCATATCGCGATGACCCAGGACGACATGCCGCCGGTGATCGTGCATCAGGTGGAAGGCAATTTCCCGCATCGGGAAAACTGCAGCTACAACGAAAACGGCTTCAAGTGCACCGTCCCGGCCGGGCATTTCTTCATGCTCGGCGACAACCGCGATGCCTCCAACGATTCCCGCTACTGGGGTTTTGTGCCTGAGGCGAACATCGTCGGGCGCGCATTCTTCATCTGGTGGAACTTTGATGACTTCCTGAATTCGGTGAAGTCTTTTTCCAAACCGGCCCGTATCGGCCACAGCATAGAGTGAGGCAAGCATGAAACGACAACGTGGCGTTACCCTCGGAGGCGTGTTTTTTTTCATGATGCTGGTCGGCTTTGGCGCCTACATGGCCTCGCGCATCATGCCTGGCTACATGGAGTACTGGACGCTGCAACGCATCCTGAAGAACGTGGTCGAGCAACCCAATGCCAAGGACATGAAGGAAAGCGAATTGCGCAGCAAGTTCGCCACCGAACTGCGTACCAACAACATGGATGGCGAGCTGAACGACAACCTGGAAGTCGAGTGGGTGCCGAGTGGCGTCCGACTCGCCGTCGAGTTTTCGATGCAGCGGCCGTTCATGGGGCCGGTGAGTTTCTGCATGAAGTTCCGCGCCGAGGAAACCTCCAATTAAATGGCGGTCAGCACCGCGCCACTCGAAGCCAGGCTTGGCCATACCTGGCAGCAGCGAGAGTTGCTGACCCAGGCGCTGACGCATCGCAGCTTCAGCGCGCGCAACAACGAACGACTCGAGTTCCTTGGCGACGGCGTCCTCAACTGCGTCATCGGATTGATGCTTTACCAGCGCTTTCCAGACCAACCCGAAGGTCGTCTGTCTCGTCTGCGCGCCAACCTGGTTAACCAGGATTCACTCCATGAAATTGCACTCGAACTCGCACTGGGCAAGCATCTGCGCCTGGGTGAAGGCGAACTGAAAAGCGGCGGCGCCCAGCGTCCTTCGATTCTCGCCGATGCGCTTGAATCGCTGCTTGGCGCGGCGTTGCTCGATGCCGGCTTCGACACTGCCAGCGGTATCGTCGAGCGCCTGTTCGGGGCCAGGGTCAACGCGATCAACCCGACGCATCAGGGCAAGGATGCCAAGACCCTCTTGCAGGAATGGCTGCAACCGCGCCGCCTGGGCCTGCCCGATTACGTCCTCACCCAAACCGCCGGCCAGGCGCATGCCCAGGTCTTTCATGTCGAATGCCGGATTTCGCTTGGCGCCAATCTTGGCAAACTGGTAACTGCGGGCCATGGCCCGAACCGCAAGACCGCGGAACAGATGGCCGCCGAAGCGGCCTTGATCGAAC
>CAZUSF010000051.1:8931-11241 GCA_964623355.1 uncultured Thiobacillus sp.
GGCCCGAACCGCAAGACCGCGGAACAGATGGCCGCCGAAGCGGCCTTGATCGAACTGGAAAAAAATTGAGCTTCAGCACCGGCGTCATCGCCGTCGTCGGCCGTCCCAACGTCGGCAAATCCACCCTGGTCAACGCGCTGGTCGGCGCCAAGGTGAGCATCGTCTCCTCCAAGCCACAGACCACGCGGCACCGCATTCTCGGCGTCCGCACCGAAGCCGATGCGCAATACATCTTTGCCGACACGCCGGGTTTTCAGACCCAGTTCAAGAGTGCGTTGAATTCGGCGATGAACCGCACCGTGACGCAGGCGCTGGCGGAAGTCGATGTCGTGCTCTGGCTGGTTGAAGCGCGCAAGTTCACCCCTGCCGATCAACGCATCCTGCCGCTGTTGCCGCGCGACAAGCCGGTGGTGCTGGTGGTCAACAAGATCGATCTGGTGGAAGAGAAGACCAAACTGCTGCCGTATCTGGAAAGCATGGCCAAGCAATACAACTTCGCCGAAATCGTGCCGCTCAGCGCCGAGAAGGAAAAGGACGTGTTGCGCCTGCCAGCGATTCTCAAGCCGTATCTGCCGGAAGGCGAAGCCTGGTTCAGCGAGGACGACATCACCGACCGCAGCTCGCGCTTCCTGGCCGCCGAGATCGTGCGCGAAAAGGTGTTCCGCCTCACCGGCGACGAGATTCCCTATGTCGTCGCGGTGACCATCGAGCAGTTCGAGGAAGACGGTGCGATGTTCCGCATCGGCGCGGTGATCTGGGTCGACCGCGAAGGCCACAAGCCGATCGTGCTCGGACGTGGCGGCGAACATATCAAGCGCATCGCCAGCGAAGCGCGCGTCGACATGGAAAAGCTGTTCGACCGCAAGGTCTTCCTCCAGGTCTGGGTCAAGGTCAAAGGCGGCTGGGCGGACGACTCACGTCTGATCAAACAGTTCGGCTACGAGTGACCGGTGAGTGAAAAGATCGACGGCGATCCCGCCTTCGTCCTGCATACCCGACCCTGGCGCGAAACCAGTCTGATCGTTGACGTGCTGACCCGCCACCACGGCCGCATCGGCCTCGTCGCGCGTGGTGCAAGGCGGCAAACCTCCAGCCTGAAAACCCGTTTGATCCCGTTCCAGCCGTTGACCCTGTCCTGGTTCGGCAAAAGCCAGTTGCGCACCCTGCACGCCGCCGAATGGCAAGGCGGCGGCCTGATGCTGCGTGGCCATGCGCTGATGTGCGGCTTCTATCTGAACGAACTATTGCTCCGCCTGCTACCGGATGGCGACGCGCATGAAGGCTTGTTCGACCTCTACGCCGTGACGTTGAGCGCGCTGAACGCAGACAACGAGGTCGAACCCGTGCTGCGCCGGTTTGAGCTCGATCTGCTGTCCGAACTCGGCTATGCGCAACCACTCGGCCACCTCGACAACAATGACGCGTTGCAACCTGGCAACCGTTACAGCTATACGCTGGGCCATGGTGTCACCGCGTGGCAGCGAGACACCCCCGGCTATCTGGGCAAAACGTTGCTCGACCTTGCATCCGGCGATCTGTCTGACCCGATCACCCTGGCAGAGGGCAAAATACTGATGCGCTCGCTGCTGGCGTATTACCTCGGCGATAAACCGCTGGCCACCCGACAACTCCTGATTGATCTGCAAAAGCTATGACACTCTCGCTCCATCCGCTGCATCTGGGCGTCAATATCGACCACGTCGCCACCCTGCGCCAGGCGCGCGGCACCCGTTACCCGAGCCCGGTGCAGGCGGCGCTGCTGGCGGAATCGGCCGGCGCTGATTCGATCACCCTGCATCTGCGCGAAGACCGGCGCCACATCCAGGATGCCGACGTGCACATCCTGCGCGAATTGCTGCAAACCAAGATGAACCTGGAAATGGCGGTCACCGACGAAATGATCGGCATCGCGCTGCAGATCAAACCGCAGGATGTCTGCCTGGTACCGGAACGGCGGCAGGAACTGACCACCGAAGGCGGCCTCGATGTCGCCGGCCAATTCAACGCCGTGCAAGCCGCCTGCCAAACACTGGCCGCCGCCGGCATTCGCGTCTCGTTGTTCATCGATGCCGACGCCAGGCAACTCGAAGCCGCTCAGGCTGCCGGTGCACCGGTGGTGGAAATCCACACCGGCCGTTACGCCGATGCGACCACGTTGGATGCAACCCGGCACGAGCTGCAACGCATCACGCAGGCGGTCGAACAGGGCGTTTCACTCGGCCTCGCAGTCAACGCCGGCCACGGCCTGCATTATCACAACGTGCAAGCCATCGCCGCCCTGCCCGGCGTGGAAGAACTCAACATCGGCCA
>CAZUSF010000052.1:0-11165 GCA_964623355.1 uncultured Thiobacillus sp.
AAGTTGCCGGCAAATCTTTTGAGGTTGATGAGGAAGGCTATCTGACCAACCTGAACGATTGGAACCAGGATATCGCTGTGTATCTTGCCCAGGAAGAGAAGGTTGAAATGACCGAGAGCCACTGGGATGTGGTCAATTTTCTGCGCGAATACTACGACGAGTATCAGATTGCTCCCGCCGTTCGTGTTCTGACCAAAGCCGTTGCCAAGAAACTCGGCCCGGAAAAGGGCAACAACAAGTATCTTTACGAGTTGTTCCCCTACGGTCCCGCCAAGCAGGCCTGCAAGATCGCCGGTCTGCCGAAGCCGACTGGCTGTATCTAATCGTTCGCGTCTGAACGATAAGCTTGACGGGCTATCCGCCCGTCAAGCAAGTAGTAAATAGAGTTTATCCAGCAATGCTGGAAAGCTATGATTTTGATCTGCCAACGCAGAGGAACGGATGACATCGTTAACCGTTATATACACGGGCTTAATGTATTTCGCGACAATCATTCTGATTGCCGGAATTGCTTACCGAATTTATGAGTACAGCCGCACACCGGCTCCTCTAGTGATACCCACGACACCAGCGCCAACGACTAATAGTGGCGTTGTTCTTCGCTTGGCGAGAGAGGTCGTTTTGTTCGAATCCTTGTTCAAATCCAATAAATGGATTTGGATCTTCGGCTGGTTATTCCATGTCGGACTTGCTTTGGTTCTGTTGCGCCATATCCGTTATTTCCAGGAACCTGTTTGGTTTTGGGTGGAGTTCATTCAACCATTTGGCAAATATGCCAGCTTTATGATGCTCGCCGGATTGGCTGGACTCTGGGCGCGTCGTTTTCTGGTTGATCGTGTGCGTTATATTTCCACGCCCTCTGACCATTTGATGTTGGCATTGTTAATCGCAATCGGCGTGTCAGGTGCAATGATGACTTTTGTAACGCATACAGACATTGTTGCGTTGAAGGCATTTGCGCTTGGATTGGTTGTGTTTGATCTACATCCCGTGCCTGAGGATCCTCTTTTATTGATCCATCTGGGATTGGTTGCATTACTGATGATTATTTTCCCTGTGAGCAAGCTGTTGCATGCGCCCGGTATTTTCTTCAGCCCGACAAGAAACCAAAAGGATGATCCTCGTACCACACGTCACATTGCGCCCTGGGCCGCAGCGTTGGAGCGTGACAAGGTCTGAGCCAGCTTGCTTTAACTGATTCAGAATCCTTTTCAGCTAGTGTCATTCACGGAAACAAGAGTTAAGGAGCCAACGTGGCTGTTGCCGAGTTCGTAATTCCCGAGCTGACTGAATATACGGTCGTCCCCAAAATCAATCCGGGTGCGATGGAGAAGGTCAAATCGTTTGTCGCGCCTCAAGGCCCTCAAGAATACTTGGGATATCCCTGGGAATTGGGCGCCGACTGGAAAGAACGTGCCATCGACAAGATGGGCGACTTGCTGGGCAAGTACCGTTCACTTCGTGTATTCATGGATGCCTGCGTTCATTGCGGCGCCTGTACAGATAAATGTCATTATTTCCTGGGTACAGCCGATCCGAACAACATGCCGGTTGCGCGTCAGGATTTGATGCGTAAAGTCTACCGGCGCTACTTTACTTTGCCGGGCAAGATTGCTCCCTGGTTGGTTGGTGCGGAAGACCTGACAGAAGATGTACTGAATCAGTGGTACACCTATTATCACCAGTGCTCGGAATGTCGTCGTTGCTCGGTGTATTGTCCTTATGGAATCGACACTGCTGAAGTAACCATGGCAGGTCGCGAAATTCTGAATCACGTTGGTGTAGGTCAAAAGTATTCCAACGAAATTCTGGTCAAAGTACAGAAGATTGGTAATAACCTGGGTTTGCCAGGCCCGGCGCTGGAAGATACTTTGCTTGGCCTGGAAGAAGACATCGAGGCGGATACCGGCGTCCCGGTCAAGATGCCGCTCGACGTAGAAGGCGCCGAAATCATGCTGGTCACACCGTCAGCGGACTTCTTCTCCGAGCCTCATGTTGAATCATTGATCGGCTATGCCAAAGTATTCCATGCCGCAGGGGTGTCATGGACTTTGTCGAGCAAGGCATCTGAGGCTGGCAATTTCGGCTTGTTCAATGGCAGTTACGAAACCATGCAAAAAGTTGCCATGCGGATTCGTGATGCCGCGCTGGAACTGGGTTGCAAGCGCATTATTGTCGGCGAATGCGGTCACGCCTGGCGTGTTGCCTATAGTTTCTGGAATACCCTGACTGGAATTGGTTACGGCGGGGAAGATCCGTTCTCCAAGAAACTTCAGCAGCAATTGGATAACCGTTACCCGCAGCCGATGCACATTTGCGAATACACCTGGGATCTGATCGAGAACGGTGTTCTGAAATTCGACAAGTCGTTGAATGATGATCGCGTAATTACATTCCATGATTCCTGCAATGTGGCTCGTGGTTCTCGCATGGGTAACGAACCGGGTGGCCAATTTATCATCCCGCGCAACATCATCAAGGCGGTTGCCAATAATTACCAGGATATGCCTTCGGATACGATCGGAGAGGGTACTTTCTGTTGTGGCGGCGGTGGTGGATTGTTGACGGATGACTTGATTGAAGTTCGTGTCAAGGGCGCTTTGCCGCGGATGAATGCTTACAACAGTGTCGTACAAGCAAATGGTGTTAATTTCCTTGCGCTGATTTGTGCTATTTGCAAAGCCCAATTTACAAAAGTATTGCCGTATTACGGATTTGATCGAGGTCAGGTGGGTGGCGTGCACCAACTCGTCAGTACGGCCATCAAGCTGGATTGATTTTTATACTGAGCGGTACGGTGCGCCGTACCAGTGAAATTTTTGGCGTGTGTGAAAGCGACGCCGCGTGTAATTGACGATAGGAGAGCGAAGATGGCTGTCACTTCAAAAGATGTAAAGAAAACCGAGGGTATGTCCTGGCGCCGTTACAAGGATGGCGAGACGACAAAGAACTACCGTCGTTCGCAGGAATTGATCTTTCAAGCCAGTTGGACGCATAAGTGTCCGGAATACGTGCTTTCCACACCTCCCTGTCAAGGCTCATGCCCGGCTGGTGAAGACATTCGTGGCTATTTGAATATTGTTCGCGGCATCGAAAAACCCCCTGTTGGCATGACTTGGCAGGAATTTGCTTTCCGCCGTATTACTGATGCGAATCCTTTCCCCGCAGTGATGGGTCGGGTTTGTCCGGCCCCGTGCGAATCTGGTTGTAACCGTAATCAAGTTGAAGACTACGTTGGCATCAATTCTGTTGAGCACTTCATTGGTAACTGGGGTCTCAATAACGATATGAAGTTTGACGCAGTCAAGGTCGAACCTTCCGGCAAGAAAGTGGCGATCATCGGTGGCGGTCCTGCTGGTCTTGCTGCTGCTTACCAATTGGCCAAGAAGGGCCATGCCTGCACCATTTTTGATGATCATGCAGAGTTGGGCGGCATGATGCGTTTCGGTATCCCTGGTTTCCGTACCCCGCGCAATGTGCTCGATGGCGAAATTCAGCGGATCCTTGATCTGGGTGTCGAAACCCGTTTGAACTGCCGTATCGGCACCGATGTGTCGATGGAGCAAATCGAAAAAGACTTCGATGCCGTATTCATGGGCTTGGGCGCACAGTCCGGACGTGCTTTGCCGGTTCCTGGAGCAGAGGCGCCTAATTGCGTAACCGCCATGTCCTTCCTGCGCGCCTTTAACGAAGGTCGCTTGCAACATGTGGGTAACAAGGTTGTCGTCATCGGCGGTGGCGATACTTCAATCGACGTAGCAACTGTTGCACGTCGCTTGGGCAAGATTACCAATGTCACCGACAAAGACCTGCCGGAGAATGTCTTGGCTGGTCATACCGCTCACGACGTAAGCTCAATTGCTGCGCGTCAAGGTGCGGAGGTGGTTTTGGTTTCTCGTGCAACTATCGACAAGATGGCTGCCAACAAGACTGAAATTGAACACGCACAAACCGAAGGTATCGAGATTGTCGGTGGCGTGACTCCGGTTGCTGTTGTGGTTGGCGCCGATGGTCGTGCGACAGCGCTGCGTGTTGCCGATTTCGTCATGGAAGGCAACACCACAAAGCTGATTGAGGGCACTGAGCGTGACTTGCCGGCTGATTTGATCGTCTCGGCTATTGGTCAAGCGGTTGATTTCCGCGGTTTGGAAGGTTTCAACAATAACAATGGCTTGATGAAAGCGGACAAGAATTATCGTTTCCCGGGCAAGCCCCACGTCTTCGTGGGCGGTGACGTATTGCGTCCGCATTTGTTGACTACTGCTATTGGACATGCCCGTATTGCTGCCGATGGTATCGATGCATTCTTGAGACAGGAAGAACTCGAAAAGCGGCCTAAAGTTGACGTTCATCACTGGGATATGGTCCGCAAGTGGGTTGAAACCGGCCACGAGTATTCCGAAATGCATGGACAGGAGTGGGGTACTTCCGAGAAAAAAGGTCTGTTGCACAATTTTGAGGACCGCTCACAGAAGTATGTCATTCCGTCTACCGAGTTGTTCCTCGGTCATTTCATGAACACTCCGCGTCTGAAGCGCCACATTGTTCACCTGGACAAAGAATCCGCGCTGGGTAACTTCGATGACCGCCTCGGACAGCTGGACGAGAAGGAAGTCGTTGCCGAAGCCAAGCGCTGCATGTCCTGCGGTCTGTGTTTCGAGTGCGACAACTGCATTATTTATTGCCCGCAAACTGCGGTGTTCAAGGTCAAGAAGAAAGACGACCCGACCACCGGTCGTTATGTTGATACCGATTATGGCAAGTGCATCGGCTGTCACATTTGTGCTGACGTGTGCCCGACTGGCTATATCGTCATGGGTATGGGCGAGTAATTTAAAGGATGAACGGCATGGCGAGACTGGCCAATTGGCTACGCCTCGCCGCCTTGAGTGTCGCAACAACTTTTATGGTTGCTGCAACATTTCCGGCGGCGGCGGGTGTTGATCTGCCCAAGTTAGAAAAGGGTAAGGGCGAGAAGTGTGTGGAAGATACGCAATTTATGCGTAAGAACCACATGAATCTACTCAAACATCAACGCGATGAAACGATGCGCAAAGGGATTCGCACGACCAAGCATAGCTTGAAGAAGTGTATTGAATGCCATGCGAGTGAGAAAACTGGCAGCGTAGCCGCTACCAAAGAAGACTTTTGTATGGCCTGCCATATCTATACCAGCGTCAAACTTGATTGTTGGGATTGCCATGCCACGAAACCTGGCGCACAACCGGTACAGAAAAGTACGAAAAATTCATCCAGAGTGACGAAGTCGGCATCCTCGGTATCGCCTCTTATGGCTTCCAGCATGAGCGGGGGCAACCAATGAACAATCCTTCAGAGAACAACGTGGACCAAATGGAAGAACGTCGCAACTTCCTGAAAGTTGGTGCAGTGGTTGCCGGTGCAACTGTTGCCCCCGGTGTCTTGTTTTACGGTGTTGCACATAGTCGTGCGCCGGAAGAAGCCGCTTCTTCCGGGGTTCGTTGGGGCATGCTGATCGATAGCGCAAAGTGTGGTGATGAGTGTGACGATTGCGTGACGGCGTGCAATACCGAAAATGGTTTGTCTGGCGAGACTGGCCCTCAAGATACTCAGTACATCCGTAAACTCGATATCAGAGATTTGCGTAACGGCCGCGTTCATAGCCTGCCGATGCTTTGCCAACATTGTGAGAATCCGCCCTGTGTCGATGTCTGTCCGACCGGAGCTTCAATGAAGCGTGAGGATGGCATCGTGCTGGTTGACCGACACATATGTATCGGCTGTCGTTATTGCATGATGGCTTGTCCATACAAGGCACGTTCTTTCGTGCATGAACCTCTGACTGATCAGAATCCAGAAGTGCCGCGTGGTAAGGGTTGTGTCGAGTCATGCACATTCTGTGTCCAGCGCGTTGATCGTGACGAAGAACCGGCTTGTGTCGATGCTTGCAATGCCAACGGCCATCAAGCAATGCTGTTTGGTGATTTGATGGATCCGGAAAGCGCAATTTCTCAGGCTTTGAAAACGCATGCTTCTACAGAAGTACGTGCTGACCTTGGCCTCAATACTGGCGTTCGTTATCAGGGGATTTGAAAATGGCGAACGAAGTCTGTCTGAATCAAGAGTCCTGCAAATCTGCGCAATTCTGGGGTTTGCTCGCATTAGGTGGTTTGGTTGTGCTTGCGGCTATGTATGCTTTCTTTACCTTGGAGCATCATGGTCACGTACTTACGGGTATGAACAATCAGATTGTCTGGGGTTTGCCGCACGTGTTCGCGGTGTTTCTGATTGTTGCTGCTTCCGGTGTGCTGAACGTTGCATCGATTGGTTCTGTGTTCGGCAAAAAAGTGTACAAAGCTCGTGCGCCGCTTTCCGGAATGCTTGCATTGTCCATGCTGGCGGGTGGGCTTGCTGTTCTGGTTCTCGATTTAGGACGGCCTGATCGTATTGTCGTTGCTATGACGTACTACAACTTCAAGTCGATTTTTGCCTGGAACATGATCTTCTACAACGGCTTCTTTGCCATTGTCGGCTTGTATCTGATTACCCTGATGAGCCGTGATTTGAAGGCATATTCTGGAACGGTTGGCTTGATTGCTTTCTTGTGGCGGATCGCGCTCACTACAGCAACAGGTTCCATCTTTGGATTTCTGGTGGCGCGAGTGGGTTACAACTCGGCATTGATGGCGCCAATGTTCATCATCATGTCTTTTGCCTATGGTTTGGCCTGCTTTCTCCTGGTTCAGTCCGCAATGTACAAGTGGAATGGATTGTTACTAGATGAACGCATCCTTACCAGGATGAAGAACTTGCTTGGCGTGTTTGTTGCTGCCTCTTTGTATTTCACTGTCGTATTCCACTTGACCAACCTCTATTTCGCCAAACAGTGGGCGTTCGAGCGATTCATCCTGCTTGACGGTGGTGTTTATACCAACGTGTTCTGGATAGGTCAGATCATTATCGGTGGTGTGTTGCCCCTGTTGCTGCTGTTCAGTCCGGGTACCAGAAAGTCCAGTGGCATGATTCTGCTGGCTTCGCTGCTGGTCATTATTGGTGGCCTTGCACAGATGTTCGTCACCATTGTTGGTGGTCAGGCTTTCCCGTTGGTCATGTTCCCGGGGTACGTTGAAAGCAGTAGTTTCTACGACGGTGTCGTGCATGCTTACAGCCCGACAATCTGGGAATTCATGCTGGGAATGGGGGGCGTTGGCATTGCATTCGTTCTTACCGTTGCAGCTGTGCGTGCATTCAAATTCCTGCCTCAGGATGACTTCCATTCGTTGGAATCCAAAGACGCTTGAACTTAAGCTGAATTAGCTATACAAAAAGCCGACTAATTTTGTCGGCTTTTTGTTTTAGTGCAGATAAAATCCCACCATGTCTTTTCTCTTCATTTCTGCTGCCCACAAATCTTCCGGCAAAACCACGGTTAGCCTGGGTTTATGCCGGGCGTTGCATGACCGGGGCATGAAGGTTCAGGCCTTCAAGAAGGGACCGGATTACATTGACCCCATCTGGCACGCGCAAGCTTGCCACCAGCCAAGTTACAACCTTGATTTCCATATGATGCAGGAACACGAAATTTTGTCCTTGTTCTCTCGTCATGCGGCTCTGGCAGATATCAGTGTGATTGAAGGCAACAAGGGGTTGTATGACGGGATGGACGTCGAAGGAAGTAACAGCAATGCTGCACTGGCCAAGTTGCTTGGCGCGCCTGTAGTCCTTGTGCTTGATAGTGTCGGTGTTACTCGAGGCGTGGCCCCTCTAATTCTGGGCTACCAGGCATTTGATCCAGCCATCAATATCGTCGGGGTCATTCTCAATAAAGTGGGAGGACCGCGGCATGAGGAAAAACTGCGTGCAGTTATAGAGCGGTATACCGATGTGAAAGTACTCGGCGCGGTTCGCCTGGATGCTGATATCAGTATTGTTGAGCGACACCTCGGTCTGGTGCCGGGGAATGAGTCAGATCAGGCGGAAAACCGGATTCAAGCGATCGCTGAGCGCGTCAAGGCACAAGTGGATCTGGATGCGGTGATTGAAGCCGCAAAGAGGGCTGAGTTGCCGCCCAATCTTGAGTCCTCTACGAAAAAAACGGAAAGGTCCGGGAGTCTTGACGCATCCGGCCTGAAACTGGCTTATGCCAATGACAAATCTTTCGGTTTTTATTACCAGGAAGATCTCGATACGTTGCGTAGCGCTGGCGTGACGATGCAACCGCTGAATACCCTTACCGATTCCAGGCTGCCTGATATCGATGGTCTGATCATCGGTGGTGGTTTCCCGGAAATGTTCATTGATGAGTTGGCAGCAAACCAGACGTTGCGGACTGACATCCGTCGAGCTGTAGCTGATGGTCTGCCCGTTTATGCCGAATGCGGCGGTCTGATGTATTTGTCGCGGAGTTTGCGCTGGAACGACAAGTCTGGCGATATGGTTGGCGTAATACCGGGGGATGCGGTAATGGGCTTGCGTCCGGTAGGCCGCGGTTATGCCTCCCTCGTTGAAACCGAGTCTGCACCATGGCCGGTGCGGGGAAATACGATTCCAGCGCATGAGTTTCATTATTCGCACTTGGAAAATCTGCAATCCGGCCTTACCTATGCCTACCGAGTCCTGCGCGGGCAAGGTATTGATGGCAAATCCGATGGCTATGTCGAACGCAACTTGCTTGCCTCATATTGCCATCGGCGCGGCAGTGGGGTGCAGGGTTGGATTGCGCCATTCCTGAACAAGGTCGACGCATATCGGGTGCAGCGGCTCGCCGCAGCAACAATTGTTTGACCCATTTGAATACTTGATCACCGGGGCCCGGCTCCATTTTTAGAGAGGAAATGAAATGATCAGTCTGACCAAAGAAGCCGCGGACCAGATCCGCACCGCCGCCAGCCAATCGGGTGCTGACAACCTGGGCTTGCGTATTGCTGCGCGGGTCAATGATGCCGGCATGCTGGAATTCGGCATGGGATTCGATGAAGAGCGCAGCAATGATGCAGCAGTTGACTCCTGGGGTGTCACGTTGTTGATCAACGCCCAATCCAAGCCTTACCTGGATGATGTGACGATTGATTTCACCGAAGTCAATCCAGGTGAAAGCCGTTTTGTGTTCAGCAAGGCCAGTGCTGGTGGTGGCTGTGGCACTGGCGGCGGCGGTGGTGGTGGTTGTGGCAGCGGCGGTTGTGGTTCGGGTGGTGGCTGCGGTAGCAGCAACTGATTGGTACAGCGCCATCTCCGATTCGGGAGGTGGCGCTGAGCAAGACGTTTTATTGCAATTTTGCGCAATTATTGATTGAGCACTATGGACTATTTACCGATTTTCCTGGACCTGCGTGGTCGCAATGGCTTGGTTGTAGGTGGTGGTGATGCTGCTGCCCGCAAGGCCAGTCTGATGTTGAGTGCCGGCGCCTGGGTGACGGCCGTTTCGCCGCAGCCCCTGAGCGAAGCTTTCAACGAATTAGCCAAGACAGACCGCTTGATCCACCGTCAGGCTGATTTCGCACCTGAGCATCTGGAAGGTGTCGATGTCGTTTTTGCCGCCAGCGGTGACGAGCAGCTTGATCTCCGGGTTCACGATGCCGCACGGGCTCTGCACATCCCGGTCAATGTGGTGGATCGTCCGAAACAATGCGCTTTCATCATGCCTTCGATTATTGATCGTTCCCCGGTCATGGTCGCTGTGTCGAGTGGTGGTGAAGCGCCGGTTTTGTCGCGCCTTTTGCGTGCCAGGCTGGAAACGCTGATTCCCGCAGCTTATGGTCGCCTTGCCGCGCTGGCGGGTCGATTCAAAAACCAGGTGCGGGAAAAATTGACCACCACCGAGGCGCGCCGGAAGTTTTGGGAAAAGGCCCTGCTGTCGCCGATTTCTGAAATGGTGTTTTCCGGACGAGAACAAGAGGCTGAAGCCAGTCTGGCGGCCATGCTGGCGGATATGGGAAAGACGCCCGCCACGGGCGAGGTCTATCTGGTAGGCGCCGGACCGGGGAACCCGGATTTGTTGACCTTTCGCGCATTGCGACTGATGCAACAGGCCGATGTCGTGGTCTATGACCGCTTGGTCGCTCCTGCCATTCTCGACATGTGCCGGCGCGATGCCGACCGTCTATATGTCGGTAAAGAACGCGACAATCATGCCGTGCCGCAGGATGAAATCAACATGGTGCTGGTCCGCCTGGCGAAGGAAGGCAAACGGGTTTTGCGGCTGAAAGGCGGCGATCCATTCATCTTCGGACGCGGCGGTGAAGAAATCGAAACGCTGCGTGAACATGGCGTGCCATTCCAGGTTGTGCCGGCAGTCACCGCCGCCGCTGGCGTCGCCGCGTACGCGGGTATTCCGTTGACGCACCGTGATCATGCTCAGGCATTGATCCTGGTGACTGGTCACCTGAAGGACGGCACGATGGACCTGGACTGGGACATGCTTTGTCGTCCTGGTCAGACCATCGTGATCTACATGGGACTCAAAGGCCTGGTCCAACTGTGCGACGAAATGAAGAAGCACGGCATGCCCGGATCAACTCCGGCAGCCATAGTGCAGCAGGGCACGACGTTGAATCAGAAAGTGGTCACCGGTACGTTGGATACCTTGCCAGCCCAGGCCGCACAAGCCGAACTAAAGCCGCCGACACTGATCATCGTTGGCAGTGTGGTCAGTCTGCACGCCAAGTTGAACTGGTTCCACCCCGAACCGGCTGCCGACGACCATTGGCATACCCCGCTCGACAAACCCGCCAGCCTGGGCTGATCACGCATCGGACAACAGGGCAAGTTCAGCTCTGCAGTTCGCTGAGCAACTGCGCCTGTCGTTTGGCCTGGCGTTCGATCAACAGGCGTTGGGCACGGGTGATCGCCAACAGGTCGGCGAGTGCGTCGTCAAATTGATCGTTGACCACCAGATAGTCGAATTCAAGCGCGTGCGAGATGTCTTCCTGCGCCGCCGCCATCCGGTTGGCAATGATTTCGGCGCTGTCGGTGCCGCGGCCATCCAGGCGACGTTGAAGTTCAGACAATGACGGCGGCAGGATGAAGATCGATTTGGCTGCCGGGATCAGCTTGCGGACCTGCGCCGCGCCTTGCCAATCGATCTCCAGCAGAATGTCGCGGCCGGCGGCCATTTCATCTTCAATCCAACGCTGCGATGTGCCATAGAAATTGCCGTAAACCTCGGCGCTTTCGAGAAACTCGCTTTG
>CAZUSF010000053.1:0-11105 GCA_964623355.1 uncultured Thiobacillus sp.
AGTTGATAAAACCCCATGTGGCTGCATGTGCCTCACGGATACGGGGTGTGGTGACATGTGGCTCCATATGGCGAGGTGGGATGACTCGATCCAAACCGAGTCTCAATCTGCGATGGCTCCGGATTCAGCCAGCCGCCCCGCTTCCCTGAGGTAGCGGGCCACAGCGCCTTGGTCCAATACCAGCCCCAAGCGCTCAGCATCCTCGGCAATCTCCTTGGCTTCGTTGTACGGCTTGTTCAACTTGAAGCCGTAGCCCCTGGAAGCCATGACATAGATCAGACGCAGCAGAAAGTTCTTGGTGCGTGGATGAGGTTCAGTCTCGGGCTTGGCTTCGGGGGCGTCTTCGTCTTGCTTGCACAGGTTGTCATTGGTATCCCGTCCATCGAACGTGCACTCCAGGCAATAGCGTTCGCGAATCGTCTCGAACAAGGCCTTCGGCATCGGCAGATTTTTCTTGAGCGCGAACTCGATGATGGCGAAGGGGTGTGCCTGGTTGTGCCCCAGATCGGGAGCGCTTTTCAGAATCCGATAGATCTTCGATGCTTCGGCATATTTCACGGGGTGATTTCGTCCGTCGAGTCGAATCCCCAAGCCTTTCGCCTGATCCGGATCGAAGCCGCACAGCAGCAGCGCAGCGTCTCGGTAAGACCAGTTGTCAAGCTTGGACCAGAATTGATAGTCGAGCTGGATTTGATCCTTCATTGATATCTCCCTGCTGCATTCGTTGGGCAGCTTTATATCCATGAAAATTTGATTTAACGATTACGCGGACGACTCGATTTCCGCGGGTGCAAAAACCCCACCATGGTTTTTATCGTTTCCATCAGCATCTTGCGATCCTTCGCTACCAAGGGCGAGATCATGGCCTCGATGCTGATCCCTTCAGGAGACTTGGCTGGTCGCTCTTCATCCAACAGGTCCGACGCCGTGCAATGCAAGACCTTGGCCAGATTCGCAAGTGTGACCAATGAAGGGAGTGTGGTACCGGTTTCGTAGCGCGAGACGGTAGAGATTTCCACTTCGATCAGCTCGGCAAGCCCTTCTTGATTGAGCGCGGCGCGCGAGCGATAAGCCGCGATATTCCGACCGAGTCGAAGAGCCAGATCCGAGTGAAATCTTTTGACCATGTCTGCGGGCTGCCAAAAACGCATACATGGTCAAAGACTCGTGCGGTTTTTGTAATGCTGTAAAAGCGCAAGTTGTTACAACGCATTTAAAGTCAAGTTGGCTCCTGTGAGGGTCTGCGGTTACGGATGAAATGACTTGTCACAGCTTGAGTACTGCTTGATCTCCACGGACGAACCTCTTCGGCTGGAACCCGCCAGCGAGCGTCCAACTTTCCGGCAACAACGACAAACCGGCCGTCCCCGCCACAGCTTACTCAGCTGACTGGGCCAATTCCTTGAGCAATAGGCGGGTCAGTTGTGATGAGCGCTGAGGGCACCGGAGAAGCTGTCTTTTACCGGAGCTAAGTAATACGAAGGAGGAGGTGGTGCTCAGATGAACGAGGAATGGCTGGTCAGGTCGACCGCTCAACACGCTCTTGTGCGATTGCCAGAGGAAATCCTGGGGCCACTTCGGCCACGAGCGGAATCTCAATTGAGCGTTCGCAAAATGGCCTAGACCGCAGCCGAGTAAACAGGGAGCGTCAGCGTGAAGCGTAACCCCGGTGTAACCCCAGCAAAAAACAAAAAAGGCTTGCGTCATTGCAAGCCTTTGATTTTATTGGTGGCCAGAGGCGGAATCGAACCGTCGACACGCGGATTTTCAATCCGCTGCTCTACCAACTGAGCTATCTGGCCACGTCTGAGACCGGGGAACCCGACCAAAGAAGCCGCGCATTAAACAGAGATTCCGGCTATTCGTCAAGGAAACCACGGGGCTGGAGGCGGAGCGGAATGGGGGTGGTTAATTCCTGACTATTTCAGTCGGACTTGTTCCGCGTTTGCTGGACTGGCACACTAGCGTTCCATCATCGAACGCTAATAGAGGATTCATCCATGAGCGGCCTTAACCCGAATTCCCCGATCCCTACCGAGATCAAGCTGCATCAGCAGTCCAAAGTCATGGAAGTGGCTTTCAACGATGGCAGTCGTTTCAATTTGCCGTATGAATATTTGCGCGTTTTCTCGCCGTCGGCGGAGGTGCGTGGGCATGGTCCGGGGCAGGAAGTGCTGCAGGTCGGCAAGAAGAATATCGAGATCAAGGCGATTGAGCCGGTTGGCCAATATGCTGTCGTTCTGGTGTTTTCCGATAATCATGATTCGGGCATCTATTCCTGGGATTACCTCTACGATCTGGGCGCCAAGCAGGAGTTCTACTGGAACAGCTATCTGCGCCGGATGGATGAGGCGGGCGCTTCGCGCGAGTCCAAAGCCTTGGTGTGACAGCTTCGCTGCTGGCTGACATCGCCGATGCAATTTCGGCGGCTTCCGGCAATCCGTTCCAGATTGCCGGTCAGCTTGATTCGGCTGGTGGCTGCATCAACCGCAGCCTGGTGTTGCGGGGGCAGGATGGTCGGCGCTTCTTCGTCAAGCTCAACCAGGCGACTCGTTTGAGCATGTTTGAAGCCGAGGCTGCCGGCTTGCTTGAGCTGGCTGCCGCTGATGCCTTGCGCGTTCCGGCGCCATTGACGCACGGCCTGGCGGCGGATCAGAGCTTTCTGGTGATTGAATGGCTGGATCTGGGGCGCGGCGGGAACCTGAATTGGGGGTTGCTCGGCGAGCAACTGGCCCGGTTGCACCGTAAAACCTCGCATGCTTTTGGCTGGCATCGTGACAACACGATCGGCAGCACGCCACAGAGCAATTCAGTGTCGCTTGATTGGGGCGAGTTCTACCGTGATCAGCGTCTGCGCCCGCAACTTGATCTGGCGGCACGCAATGGTGCGACGAAACGGTTGCTGGGGGATGGCGAGCAACTGCTTGCTGGTCTCGGTGCGTTCTTCTTGCATTACACGCCGCTGCCGAGTCTGTTGCATGGCGATTTGTGGAGCGGAAATGTGGCGACTTGCGCGGGTGAGCCGGTGATTTTCGATCCGGCTGTCTACTTCGGCGACCGCGAGACCGATCTGGCGATGACGGAATTGTTCGGCGGTTTCCCCGCCTCTTTTTACGCTGCATATAACGCGGCGTGGCCGCTTGATGATGGCTATTCGATACGCAAGGTTTTGTATCAGCTCTATCACTTGCTGAATCATTTCAACCTGTTTGGCGATTCATATGCGCGGCAATCTCAGGCTGCAATCGATCACTTGCTGGCCGAATTGCGTTAACTTCCATGACACGTGGGCGCGACACCCCTGATCATGAAAGCCATCGCGGTAGGTTTATTTCACGCTAATCGTTTGCCTGACCAGTGCTTTTTATGGATAATCCCGCGCTTTCCAGGTTCCGACCCAGGTAGCGCGATATGAAAGCAGGCATCCATCCCCAGTACAACGAAATTGCCGTAACTTGCAGTTGTGGCAATAGCTTCACCACCCGTTCCACGATGAGCAAGCCGCTGCATGTCGAGGTTTGCTCAGCCTGCCACCCGTTCTATACGGGCAAGCAGAAGATTGTGGATACCGCGGGCCGTGTTGAGAAGTTCCGTCAGAAATACGGCATCGGCAAGAAGTAAGCTTGATGCGCGAACAAAAAAGGCAGCCGCTGGCTGCCTTTTTTGTTTTACAAAGCTGATGTGTTCTTTGCTTGCCCTTCATTTGCCGTACCTTGATGAATCCGACTCCCATTAATAAGCTGCCCTGGCTGATCCTGCTGCTCGTTTTCTGGGCGTTTTATGGTTTGGTCGGGCGCGATGCATGGAAGGCCGAAGAGGCGCTCGCGCTGGCGCCTATTCTTGATTGGCTTGAGGGCCTGACTTCAGTCTGGTCAACCCCCGCGCCGCTTTACACGCTGGTTGCCGGCGCCGCGATCAAGTTCGGTTTGGCCGGCGGCGACATGCAGAGCGCGGCGCGCCTCGCCAGCGGCGGTTTTATCTGTATTGCCCTGTTGTTTACCGGGCTTGGCGCACGAGCGCAGTACGGTCCTGGATTTGGCTCGGCAGCCGCGATTGCGCTAGTTGGCGGCTTTGGCCTGATGTTGCGCGCGCATGCCTTGTTGCCGGAAACGGCGTTGTTGGCCGCCTGGTCGATCCTGCTTTATGGCGTTAGTGTGGGTCTGACTGCGGGTGCGAATTCGTCGAGGCGCCGACCGGCCAGCGGTATATGGGCGATTGGCCTGGCGCTGGCGATGTTGACGCTCGGATTGCGTGGTATTCCGGACTTGCTCGCTGGTCTGGCAATCATTCTGCTGTCGCTGTTGTCACCGGCTGGAAGGGATCGTGCCAGCCGAAAAATCCTGTTGCGGGGTGTTTTGCTGGCGGCGGGTTTGATCGCCCTTGGCATGCTTGTGCTGCTGGTTTCGGGCAATTTGAGCCGCTGGTGGCAATGGCATGGGTTGGCTCAGTTTGCTGCCGCGCGGATGCCGCAGAGCGCGTTTTCCGAACTTCCCTGGTTTGCCTGGCCGCTCTGGCCACTGGCTTTGGCGGGGGTCTGGCATGCGCATCGGCGCTTGGCGCGAACCACCGAATTGCATCTGCCTTTGATCGCGGTGGGCGTGCTGCTGATCGCCGCCTTGATTCCGGCCTGGTCTCGCGATGGCGCCTTGCTGCCGGTCTTGTTGCCACTTGCCCTGCTGTCTGCCTATGGCCTGGATAACCTGCGGCGGGGTGCGGCGCAGGCGTTCTATTGGTTCGGCGTGTTGTTTTTTGCCTGTTTCCTGGTTGCGATATGGGTTTATTTCGCCGCCCTCGAATGGGGTTACCCAGCCACCATTGCGCGTCACATGGCGCGTCTGGCGCCGAATTACACGCCGGGTGCTGTCGGGTTTGTGACCTATGCTTTGGCGGCGTTGGCGACGCTGGTCTGGTTTATCGCGATCCCGTTGTTTCCGCGCGCCAAAATCCGCCCGATTCTGGTCTGGGCCACTGGCATGATTCTGCTATGGGTCTTGATCGCATCGCTGTTCCGACCTTGGGCAGAATCCGGCTGGGCTTATCGCCCAATGATTGCCGAGATGGCGCGCCAGTTACCTGCGGGGGCTTGTTTGAATACCGAGGTCGATCCCGCCATGCAAACCATGTTGCGCCTGCATCTGAAAGTGCCGACGCGAGTTGACTGTCCATGGACACTGAAACTGGTCACCCGCGAAGACGCCAAGCTGGCGAAGGCGCAGGGTGACAATGTTGTCTGGCAGGGTTTTCGGCCGCGTCAGAAAATGCAGGTCTACCGTCTTGAACATCATGAACCTGGCCAACCCTGAAGCCCGGCCAGTCAGCGCCGTCATTCTGGCCGGTGGTTTGGCGCGCCGTTTCGGCGGTGAAGACAAGGGCTTGATCGAGCTGGCACGGCGGCCGCTTTCTGCTTGGGTGGCGGAACGACTGAGCGGCCATGCGGCGGAAATTTTGATCAATGCAAACCGCAACCTGACGCGCTATGCCGCGATCGGGCATACCGTCGTGCCGGACTATCTGCCCGACTATCCTGGTCCGCTGGCGGGTTTGCTTTCCGCTGCGCGCACCGCGCAGCAGGAATGGTTGTTGAGCGTGCCTTGTGATACGCCTTTCCTGCCGCTCGATCTGGTTATGCAACTGCATGACCACGCCATCGCCAGCGATGTGCGTCTGGCGCGCGCCGCCGACGAAACCGGCACCCAGTTCGCGATCATGCTGGTGCATCGCGATCTCATCCCGGATCTGGCTGAGTTCGTCCGCGAAGGCGGTCGTCAGGTGCAAGCCTGGCAAGCCAGGCACGCCAGTGAAACGATTTTTTTCGGCGACGATCCTTATGCCTTTCTCAACCTCAATACACCTGATGACCTGAGAAAAGCGGAACGTATTGCGCTGCGCTACGCGCGTTGAATCTATGCACGTTGAACCTTTGCTCGTTGAATTCTGGACTGAAAAAACCGTATGAACCCCTTGCAGTATCTGTTGATCGGCTTGATCCGTTTTTACCAACTGGTTTTATCTCCCTTCATGGGGAATCAATGCCGTTTCACGCCAACCTGTTCGCATTTCGCGCGCGAGGCGGTGGAAAAGCATGGCGCCTTCAAAGGCAGCTGGTTGGCGATCCGGCGTATTTCACGCTGCCATCCCTGGCACCCCGGCGGCCACGATCCGGTTCCCTGAGTACGTTGGTCTGGCGTGATCTTGACGTTGCTTCCGAATTCCTTATAATTCCCGACAGATTTAGTCAACTTAAGAGGCCAGCATGGACATCCAGAAACTCATTCACGAACAAGTCACCAGTCATCCCGTTGTGCTTTACATGAAAGGCACACCGCAGTTTCCGCAGTGCGGCTATTCAGCCAATACCGCCAACATCTTGCGCGCCTGTGGCGTCACCGATCTGTTCTCGGTGAATCTGCTGGTTGAGCACGAGATTCGCGAAGGCATCAAGGAATACGCCAGCTGGCCGACGATTCCCCTGGTCTTCATCAATGGCCAGTTCATCGGCGGCGCCGATATCACGCGCGATCTATACCAGTCTGGTGAATTGCAGAAGATGCTGGCCGGGGTTACTGCCTGACCTGATTTCACTTTCAGACCTTCAAAGCCGGCCGGTTCAACCACCCGCCGGCTTTTTTTCGCTCAGCGCGGGCTAAAGTTTCAGCCCTGTCAGCCGATATCGGCGGTGTCCTTTCACCAGCCATTGATGTCGGGGAAAAGCTTGAGCTCGAAGAAATTTACTGTATTCATCATCATCGTCGCCATATTGGTGGCCGTGATCGTATGGTTTGCCGATCCACTCTGGCGGGTGCTAGCGGTCGCCGTGGCGGCAATTATTGTGGTCGTGTTTGGCGTGCGCTCCGGCGGCGGTCAGGCAGAAGCGGTCTCGTCCAGGGATATTGAAGCGCCGCTGCGGGGTGCGCTCGGCCAGTTGATGAATGATTTTTCGCAGGAAGAAAAGGCCCAGTTCCAATCCAGCCGCTCAGATCTGGAGCGAGTGAAAGATTTGCTGAGCCATGCAATTCAGGAGTTGGTGCGGCGGTTTGGTGAAATGAATGTTCACATCCAGTCGCAGCGTGATCTGGCGCTCGCCATCGTTGCGAACATGTCCTCGCAAGAGCAAGGCGAAGAAAACGTCAGCTTTTCCGAGTTCGTGCTCAACACCTCAAAAACAATGGAAGCTTTTGTTGATAACACGGTGAACACCAGCAAAATTGCGATGGGTCTGGTGGAAACCATGGATGTGATCGACAAAGAGGTGAATACCATCATCAACATCCTGGGCGAGATCGAATCCATTTCCAAGCAGACCAACCTGCTCGCGCTGAATGCAGCCATCGAAGCAGCTCGCGCGGGTGAGGCGGGGCGCGGTTTTGCGGTGGTGGCGGACGAAGTCCGCGCGTTGTCGCAACGGACCAATCATTTCTCGCAGCAGATACGCACTCACATGGAGGGCGTGCACACGTCGATGCTGGTTGCGCACGATTCAATTTACGAGGTTGCTTCGCTGGACATGAACTTTGCGCTGCAATCGAAGCAGCGCGTGCAGAGCACCATGACCCGGATCGGCAAGATCAACCATGAGATGGCTGATTTGGCGACCAAAATTGACCAGCATGCGAGTCAGGTCTCGGTGGAAGTCAATGCTGCGGTCACCGCCCTGCAATTCCAGGACATGAGCAGCCAGTTGATTGACCATGCCCAGAGCCGCATCAACAACGTGGCGCAATTGGTTGAAGTCATTTCGAACCAAATCCAGCAAAGCCCGGATCTGATCAGCGGTTTGTCGCAGGCGCGCACGGCGATGCGGGCGAAGGCGGAGGTGGAGACGAATCGAAACCATCCGGTCAAGCAGGAAAGCATGAGTTCGGGCGATATCGAATTGTTCTGAGTTAAAGAGGAAGCGCTATGGGAAAAATTGTATTGACCGTCGATGATTCGGCCTCCATCCGCCAGATGGTTGCCTTTACGCTGAAAAGTGCGGGCTATGACGTGATTGAAGCCGTGGACGGCGAAGATGGCCTCAACAAAGCGAAAGGCAAAGTGGCTGATCTGGTGTTGACCGACCAGAACATGCCGAAGATGGATGGCCTGACGCTGATCAAATCACTGCGAGGTTTGCCCGATTACCGCAGCAAACCCATCCTGATGCTGACCACCGAGTCCAGCGATGCGATGAAAGCCGCCGGCAAAGCGGCGGGGGCGACAGGCTGGCTGGTGAAGCCGTTCGATCCGCAAAAATTGCTCGAAGTCGTGAAAAAGGTCATCGGCTGATCTACCTTCAGGTGCCGGTTGCAAGCGCATCCGAAGTCAGCCAGACACCCCACTCATCAGTATCCATTAGCCTGCGGGTATCGCCATGAGCATCGACATGAGCCAGTTCTACCAGGTGTTCTTCGAGGAAACCTCGGAGCATCTGGCGAGTATGGAGAACCTGCTTCTCAATCTGGATGTGAATGATCCTTCGCTGGAGGATCTCAACGCCGTTTTCCGGGCGGCGCACTCGATCAAGGGGGGCAGCGGCACTTTCGGCTTCACCGACATGACCAGCGTCACGCATGTGCTGGAATCGCTGCTGGACCGCTTGCGCAAGGAGGAAATCCCGCTTCAGGCCGAGATGGTGGATGCGTTTCTCGAGGCTGGCGACATTCTGCGTGCGCAACTGGAACACCATCAGGGCGGGCCGGAGGCGGATGCCGATGTCATTGCCAGCGTCTGCGCTCGCCTGGATCAATTGGCTGTCGGCGAGGCGGCGGAATCGCAGGAACAAGCTACGCCGACTCAAACCATGGCGTTGGGTCCGGTGCGCAAGATTCGTCTGAGTTGTGAACTGCCCGCCAACCAGAGCCAGGTCGCCGAGTCGGTGGATAACCTGCTTGAAGGGCTGCGCGACATCGCCGCGCTGGAACTCAAACAGCGGCCGGATGGCGCCGATGGTCACCTGATTGTGGTGCTCACGACACAGGCCAGCGATAGTGAATTGAAGGATGCCCTGGCGTTTTACTGCGCGCCGGAAAACATCGCGATTCAGCCCGAGGTGGAAGAAGAGGCCTACGGTTTCTTCGATGACCTGCCGGATTCACCCGCCGCCGATACGTCAGACATCGGCTATGGGTTTTTCGATGATCTGCCTGATCAAACGCCGTCGGTTGTATCGGTCAGCAGTGCCGACGACGACGGTTTTGGCCTGTTTGACGATGCACCGGGCGCACCAGACACATCCGCCGCATCCGATGCGTCTTCCAGCGAGCTGGCGCAAGTCGCCCCCGGCGATAGTCCGGCCGCCATCGAAGGCATTGGCTATGGCATCTACGTCAATGCGCCGGGCGGACTTGGATTATTTGACGATGCACCCGGCGCCGAGAAAATTCTCCGGAACAGCGCACCGCCACCTTTTTCCGGCCAAACCGCAGCGGCTTCTGCCCAGAATGTAGGCGGGGGAGCCAGTTCAGCGAAGCCAACCTCGAAACCTGTTCAGGCCGATGTCGGTCGTCGGCTGTCCGATAACCCGAGTATCGAAACCGCGAAATCCGGCCGCCGCGATAACGACAAGACCGTCACCGCCGCCAACACCGATACCAGCATCCGGGTCGCTGTCGAGAAGGTTGATCAGTTGATCAATCTGGTCGGCGAACTGGTCATCACCCAGGCCATGCTGGCTGAGGCGGCCAGCAATCTGGACCCGGTGCTGGCAGAAAGAATCCTCGCCGGCATTGATCTGCTGTCACGCAATACGCGCGACATGCAGGAATCGGTGATGTCGATCCGGATGCTGCCGATGAGTATGGTGTTTTCCCGCTTCCCGCGCGTGGTGCGCGATCTGGCCGGCAAGCTGAACAAGCAGGTCGAGATGAAGACCATCGGCGAAAGCACCGAACTCGACAAAGGCTTGATCGAAAAAATCACCGATCCATTGACGCATCTGGTGCGCAACAGCCTCGACCACGGTATCGAGACGCCCGACAAGCGGATTGCTGCCGGCAAGAACCCGAAAGGCACCTTGACCCTGAAAGCCAGCCATCAGGGCGGCAATGTGGTGATTGAAGTGATGGATGACGGCGGTGGCCTCAACCGTGCCCGCATTCTGGAAAAAGCCAAAGAAAAGGGCTTGGCGGTGAGCGACAGCATGACTGATTTCGACGTCTGGCAACTGATCTTCGCGCCTGGTTTTTCCACCGCCGACGTGGTCACCGATGTCTCCGGGCGCGGCGTCGGCATGGATGTGGTGAAGCGCAATATCGAAGGTCTGGGCGGCCGCGTCGAACTCGAGTCCTCACCTGGTTTCGGTACCCGCACCGTGATTCGTCTACCGCTCACACTCGCCATCCTGGATGGCATGTCGGTCGGTGTTGGTGGCGAAACCTTCATCATCCCGATCACCACCGTGATCGAATCGCTGCAACCTCGGCTGGAAGACATTCGTACCCTGGCCGGCGACAGCCGCATGGTGCATATCCGGGGCGAGTATTTACCCTTCATTTCCCTGGCCGAAGCCTTTGGCCTCGACGGCATCCAGGACATTACCAAGGGTCTGCTGGTGGTGGTGGAGGCGGAAGAAGGCAAGGCTGCCTTGTTCGTCGATGAGTTGCTCGGTCAGCAACAGGTTGTGATCAAGAGCCTGGAAGCCAACTACCGCAAGGTGAACGGCATTTCCGGCGCCACCATCATGGGCGACGGTCGCGTCGCCATGATTATCGATATCTCCGCAGTCACTCGCATGGGGCTGTCTCATACCAAGCGGCGCATGGCCGCGTGATCAATCAGATTGGCGATTGAGCTGTCCACCTGTATCGCCTCCAGAGGAGTAAGCATGGATTCCCAAGAAAGCGCGGGCATTACCGCTTCAGGTGAATATCTCACCTTTACCCTGGGTGCCGAGGAATATGGCATCGACATCCTGAAAGTACAGGAAATAAGGGGCTACGACGCGGTCACCAAGATTGCCAACGCGCCACCCTTCATCAAGGGTGTCATCAACCTGCGCGGCGTCATCGTGCCCATCGTTGATCTGCGCATCAAGTTCAACCTGGGCAGTGAGACGTATGACCAGTTCACCGTAGTGATCATCCTGAACATTGGCAAACGCGTCATGGGCGTTGTCGTCGATGGCGTTT
>CAZUSF010000054.1:0-11047 GCA_964623355.1 uncultured Thiobacillus sp.
GACAAGGCGGCAAAGGAGCCTTGGCGGATGGCGGCGGCGGCGCTGTTTCAAATGGCGCGTGGCGAGCAGATCGCGACGCGCTTTGCCGCCCAACCGGCCGCCGCGCAGTTGCAACAGGTGCTGGCGCGCAAGCTGAATTGCCCGCAGACCAGCAGTCTTGGTCGCTGGTTCGATGCCGCCGCCGGTTTGCTTGGCGCGCGCGAAGTGATGGCCTACGAAGGTCAAGCGGCGATGTTGCTGGAAGGCTTGGCAGAACGCTATGGCGATGTCGCACCGATGCGCGATGGTTATCGTTTGCGCGCTGAGGCTGGACTCGCCGAGCTCGATTTGCTGCCCTTGCTGGCCGGCATTGCTGATCAGCCCGACGCGGCCTTGGGTGCGGCGATTTTTCATGCCACCCTGGCGCAAGCGCTGGCCGACTGGGTCGGTCAGGCTGCCGCTGTGCAGGGCGTGCGCACGATTGCATTGAGCGGCGGCTGTTTCCTGAACCATGTGCTTTCACGCCAGTTGACACACTTGCTGAGCCAGATCGGACTCAACGTACTGGTGGCGCGACAGGTGCCACCGAATGACGGTGGTTTGAGCCTCGGCCAAGCCTGGGTTGCCATGCAGCAGGCGCATTCATAGCGCACATATATCTAAAGTAATGCGTGTTATCTGTCGATAAATACGCATCCTGTTTTTCCCTGCTGCGCAACCTGCCGTTTCAAGGTAATTCCATTTTGCGAATGTCTGAAAAACAATGCCCGTAAAAAAAACTGTGCTGGTTGTTGATGACACGCCGGAAAACCTGACCGTTCTGGGCGGCTTGCTGCAACCCAAATATCGCGTCAGGGTGGCCAATTCCGGCATGCGCGCGCTCCAGGTTGCCGCCAGCGAGCCGCGTCCGGACTTGATTCTGCTCGATGTGATGATGCCGGAAATGGATGGCTACGCGGTGATCACGCAACTGCGCGGCAATCCGGTGACGCGCAACATTCCGGTGATCTTCGTTACCGCGATGGATGCGGACGAAGATGAGGAACATGGTCTGTCGCTTGGCGCGGTTGATTACATCGCCAAGCCGGTGCGGCCGGCGATCGTGCTGGCGCGAGTCAATGCGCACATGGAACTCAAATTGGCGCGTGATCTGTTGCAGGACCAGAACGCCTGGCTGGAAGCTGAAATCGCTCGCCGCATGCGCCACAACCAGATCATGCAGGACGTCAGCATTCGCGCGCTGGCGCGACTGGCGGAAGTGCGCGATCTGGAAACCGGCCAGCATATTCGCCGCACCCAGGCCTATGTTGAAGTGCTGGTATCACATTTGCGCGTACATCCGCGTTTTGCCGCCTATCTAAGTGACAACATCGCCCACATGATCTGCCAGGCCGCACCTTTGCACGACATTGGCAAAGTCGGCATCCCGGACAGCATTTTGCTGAAGCCATCGCGCCTCACCTCCGAGGAATTCAACTTGATGAAGACGCACAGCAGCATCGGCGGCGACGCTATTGAATTGGCGATGCGCAGCGAACTCGACAAGGAAGATTTCGAAATTTTGCAGAACCATCGCCACCAGCATGGCGAATCGCTCGAGTCTGCCGTGCAGGAGTTCGAGAACACACCGTTGGCTTTTCTTGCCGTGGCCAAGGAAATTGCCTTGTGGCATCACGAAAAGTGGGACGGCTCCGGCTACCCGGATGGACTGGCGGGCGATGCCATTCCGATTCCGGCGCGCCTGATGGCGCTGGCCGATGTTTTCGATGCGGTGGCGAGTCGCCGGGTTTACAAGGAAGCCATGCCGTTTGAAGGCGTGGTCGATTTGATTCGTGAAACCAGCGGCAAGCATTTCGACCCGGACATCGTCGCCGCCTTTATGGCTAACCTGGAAGCGTTCAAGGACATTCTCCAGCGCTATGCGGATACCGATGAATCGCTGGCGCCAAAACTTGCCAAGCTACATGCGAGCGGCCTGGCTTGAGTCCATTATTTGCCCCATTTATTTGCTCAATTCATTCCCCGATCCTATGACGGATTCAGCCAGGCTTACCCTCACTGACGCAGACACCGAGTTACGTCAAGTTCTGGAGAACATTGGTATCGGACTCTGGGAATACGACTTTGTATTTGATCGGCTACGTTACAGCGAGCAGATCAGTATCTGGTTGGGGGGCGACTTCCCCCCCGCTGAAGGTGCGACGCTGAATGAATGGTTCGCCCGCATTCATCCCTCGGACCTGGCTGCTGTTGTCGCTGCAGTCGAGTTTTGCCGTCAATCCAGCGAACCGATTTCAATCGAATACCGCTTTGCCCACCGCGATGGTCACTGGATCTGGCTGAAAGCGCAGGGTCAGTTGACCCAACGCGATGCTCACGGCGCGCCCTTGCGCATGCTGGGCACCAAGGTCGATATCAGCCAAGCCGTTCGCATTCGGGAACAGTTGGCCGAACGCGAAGCCTTGCTGCGCGCCACCTTGAATGCCACCAACGATGGCATTCTGGTGATTAGTGAAAGCGGCAAGTTGCTCACTGCCAACCGCCGTTTTCAAGAGCTTTGGCGGATACCCGATGCCATCCTTGCCAACGGTGAGGATGACAAACTGATGGCCTGCGTGCTGAATCAGTTATCCGATGCAAACGCATTCGTGGCTGAAGTCCAACGTCTATATGGCAGCGAAGAGACCTCCTTCGACAAGCTGAAATTCAAGGATGGCCGAATCTACGAACGCTTCAGCGAAGCCTTGCAACTGGGCGATGCGCGGGCGCGGGTCTGGTCGTTCCGCGATGTGACGGCAAGGCAGTTCGCGTTGAGCCAGCTGCAAGCCGAGCGTGATTTGTTTGTTGGCGGGCCAGTCGGCGTGCTGGTCTGGCGGATGGCGGAAAACTGGCCGCTGGAATATGCCTCGCCCAACGTCGCCAGCATCTTCGGATACAGCGCTGAGGCTATGCGGGCAGCGGAATTTCATTACGCCAACTGCATTCATCCAGATGATTTGGCGCGCGTAATCGCCGAACTCGAGCACTATGTTGTGGACAGCACGCTGCGAACCTGGGAGCAACGCTATCGCATTGTGCTGCCGGATGGCCGTGTGCGCTGGATCTATGATTTCTCCTTTGCCGAGCGTGACGCTCACGGTCAGGCATTGCGGCTGCGCGGTTATGTCATGGATGAAACGGCGCAGCATGAGTCGGCTGACGCACTGCGACGGACCAAGGAACAACTGCAATTCGCCATCGAAGGCTCGGATGTCGGCATGTGGGACTGGGAGGTTCAGACCGGCCGTACGAGTTTCAATGCACGTTGGGCGGAAATCGTTGGTTATCGCCTGGAGGAACTCGAACCAATCAGTATCGAAACCTGGAGCAAACTCGCGCACCCGGACGATTTGAACCGCTCCAATGAATTACTTGAAGCCCATTTCAGAGGCGAGAGCGAACGCTACGTCTTCGAGTCACGTGTGCGACACAAGCAAGGTCACTGGGTCTGGGTGCTGGATCAAGGCAAGGTGGTGGAGTGGGATAGCGAAGATCCTTCGACCCGCAAGCCGTTGCGCATGGTGGGTACGCATCTCGAAATTACCGAGCGCAAACAGTTGCAGGAAAAACTCGAGCGCGAACAGAGTTTCCTGAAGACGCTGATTCAGACCATTCCCGACCTGGTCTGGCTGAAGGACATCAATGGCGTTTACCTGGCCTGCAACCCGCGTTTCGAAAAACTGTATGGCACCACGGAAGAGAACATCATCGGCAAGACCGATTACGACTTCGTCGAACCGGAATTGGCTGATTTTTTCCGTGCCAACGACCTCGCCGCCTCGGTCGCCGGGCATCCGCGCAGCAACGAAGAATGGCTGACCAACGCCGATGGCGGCTATCGTGGCCTGTTTGAAACCACCAAGACGGCGATGCGAGCACCGGATGGCAGCTTGATCGGGATTCTGGGGGTTGCGCACGACATCACATTCGCACGCGAAGCCGAATTCAGGCGGCGGCAATTGATGAACCTGTCGCGTGATGGCATTGCGATCATGGATCAGGAACATCGGATCGTCGAAGCCAACCAGCGCTTCGCCGAGATGCTCGGCTATTCCATGGAAGAGTTGCCGAGCCTGCGGACCTGGGACTTCGAAGCCAATTTGAGCGAAGCCCAGGTTCGCGCAGCTTTTGCCGATCTTTCCCACATTGATGCGACTTTCGAAAGCATGCATCAGCGCAAGGACGGCAGCGTCTATCCGGTTGAAGTCAGCGCTACCGGCGCATCCATTGATGGTCAGAATGTGGTGATCACGGTCTGCCGCGATATCACCCAGCGCAAGCAGGCTGACCTGGCGCTGCGCGACAGCGAGGAACGGTTGTCCACGCTGTTCCTGCAAGCGGCTGAAGGCATTACCCTGATCGACGCCGAAAGCCTGGCATTTACCGAGTTCAATGACGCCGCCTGCGCTTGCCTTGGCTACAGCCGGGAAGAATTCGCGCAACTCGATCTGGGGCAGTTGAATGCGGAATATTCTCCGCTGCAGATTCGTGCCGCTATCGATGACATCCTCAAATCCGGCAAGGCTGAGTTTGAGACATTGCATCGGCACAAGGATGGCAGCCTGCGCAATGTCTGGGTCAGCAATCGTCTGGTTCGAATTCAGGGCCGGACTTATGTCGCTGCCATGTGGACTGATATCACCCAACGCAAGGCCGCCGAGCAGGCATTGCGGGAAGCCGAGATGCGCTGGAAATTCGCGCTTGAAGGCAGCGGACTCGGCGTCTGGGACTGGAATGTCGAGACCGGTGAGACTTACTTTTCACCTTTGTGGCGGGAGATGATCGGTTACGCGGCAGATGAATTGTCTGCCAGTTTTGACGCTTTTGATGGCTTGATACATCCGGACGATAAATCGCATGTGATGCAGGCGATCAACGCCAATTTTCTTGGTGAAACGCCGGAATTCGTGGTCGATTTCCGCCTCCGCCACAAGGAAGGCTGGTGGAAGTGGATTCAGGCGCGGGGTTTGGTGGTAGCGCGCACGCAGGATGGAAAACCGCTAAGAATGATCGGCGTGCATGTCGATATCCATCAACACAAACAGGCTGAAGAAAAGCTGCGCCAGAGTGAAGCGGCATTGAATATGGCGCAACAGGTGGCGCAGTTGGGCAGCTGGCGGTTGGAGATTGAAACCGGCCAACTGAACTGGTCGGATGAAATCTTTCGGATTTTCGGTATCGATCCAGCCACGCCGGTCAGCATGGCGATATTCATCGGTTGCATCCATCCGGATGACCGCGACGCGGTGTTGGCGGCCTGGAACAATGCCTTGAGCGGTGCACCTTACGACATCGAACACCGCATCCTGGTGAAGCAGAGCGAAAAATGGGTGCGTGAAAGGGCCCAGATCAGCTTTGCCAACGGCAAGCCCATACTGGCTATCGGCACCGTGCAGGACATTACCAAACGCAAGCAGGCCGAAATCTCGCTCCGGCTCGAGCGCGATCGCAGCCAGCATTATCTGGATACCATCGAAGCGGTGATCGTGGCGCTGGATGAAGAGGGCAGGATTACCCTGATCAACCGCAAGGGCTGCGAACTGCTTGGTTATCAGGCGGATGAATTGATTGGCGCATCCTGGTATGCGCGTTGTCTGCCGCAGCCTGAAGGGGTGGCGGATCAATATCCCAGGTTCCGGGAATTCATCGCCGGCCAACTCGAACAGAAGGAGTATTTCGAGCACGCGGTGGTCACCCGCTCCGGCCAGATGCGGCTGATAGCCTGGCATGCGAGCGCGATTCGCAACCCCGACGGTCGCATCATCGGCAGCCTCAGCGCCGGCGAGGATGTCACCGAACGGCGCGCCGCCGAACGGGCGCTGGCCGAATCCGGCCTGTTCCTGCGTGAAAGCCAACGCATCGCCAAGGTTGGCGGCTGGAAGACCGATCTGAAAGGCCATGTGGTGGTATGGACGGACGAGATCTACCGCCTGCTGGAATTGCCGCCCGGCAGCCAGCCAGGTTTCGAGGAACGGCTGGATTATTACGCGCCGGAGTTCAGACCGAGCATCCTCGCTGCTTTCAAAAGCGCCTTGGAAAATGGCCAGCCGTTTATTCTGGAAGCGGAAATGCAGTTGCCTTCCGGCCACAGCTTCTGGGCCGAATTGCGCTGTATCGGCCGGGTGGATGATGCCGATGGCGCGTATATCGCCGGCACTTTCCAGGACATCAGTGAGCGCAAGACGATTCAGCGTGAACTTGAACTACACCGCGAACATCTGGAAGCGCTGGTGGCGCAACGCACGGCTGAACTGAATGCCGCCCGCGAGCGGGCGGAGGATGCCAGCCGCACCAAGTCGACATTCCTGGCCAACATGAGCCATGAGATACGTACACCGATGAACGCCATCATCGGTCTCACGCATCTGCTGCGAAATTCCGTCACCGAGCCGAAGCAGGCCGAGCAACTGGTCAAGGTGTCGGATGCTGCGCAGCATCTGCTGGGTATCATCAATGACATCCTCGATATCTCGAAAATCGAGGCCGGCAAGATGACCGTCGAAATTTCCGATTTTCGTCTCGACCGGGTGGTCGCCAATGTGCTCGATCTGATTCACGATAATGCCGCCAGCAAGGGCATTGCGCTCACCAGTGATATCGATCCGGCCTTGCCGCCGGCAGTGCGCGGCGATCCGCTGCGTCTTGGACAGGTGCTGCTCAACTTTGCCGGCAACGCGGTCAAATTCACCGATCATGGCGAGATCTCGCTCAACGTGCGCCTGCTGGAACAGAAGGACACACAACTGCGTGTCCGATTCGAGGTCCGCGATACCGGCATCGGCATGAGCCCGGAACAGATCGAACGCCTGTTCCAGGCGTTCGAGCAGGCCGATACCTCGACCACCCGAAAATATGGCGGTACCGGCCTCGGCCTGGCGATCAGCAAACGGCTGATCCGACTGATGGGCGGCGATGAAGCGAGCGATATCGGCGTCGAAAGCGAGCCTGGCCGAGGCAGCCGATTCTGGTGCGACCTTCCACTCGAACTCGGCCAGCTGATGCCTGCCGATGCACTGATTTTGTCCGACGATGTGCGCACCGCCCTGGCTAGCCGGCGTGAAATGCGCATCTTGCTGGCGGAAGACAACCTGGTGAACCAGGAAGTGGCGTTGGCGCTGCTGCATGAGATTGGTTTCCACGCCGATGTCGCCTCCGATGGCATGGAAGTCATGCGGCTGCTGGAAAAGCAACACTACGATCTGATTCTGATGGACGTGCAAATGCCGGTGATGGATGGTCTTGCCACCACCCGCGCTATTCGTGCGCTGCCCAGGTATCAGCATCTGCCTATTCTGGCGATGACCGCGAATGTGTTTGATGAAGACCGCCAGCAATGCATGCAAGCCGGTATGGATGACCATGTGGCGAAGCCGGTCGACCCGGAGGCGCTTTACGCCAGCTTGCTGAAATGGCTGCCGGCTAGCAGCGGCCAAGCCACAGTTACGCTGACCTCATCGCCGCAGACTGAAGCGCCTGCGATGCCGGTTACGTTCCCCGCCGGGGTGGCAAGCGAAGTGGATCTTTCAGGTTTGAGCATCCCCGGTCTTGATGTAGCTGAAGGACTGAAGCGGGTACGCGGCCGCACATCGATCTATCAACGACTGCTGCTGATGTATATCGACGGCCACCAGAATGACATGGACAAGTTACGTGAAAAGCTGGCCGCTGGCGAACAGGAGGAGGCGCGTCGCGTCGCGCATTCCTTGAAGGGCGCAGCAGGTTCGCTTGGCGTGGTGGCGGTGCAGGCGGTGGCAGCGAAACTCGAAGCCGCCGTCGCCAAACAGGCGCCGGCCAGCGAAATCGAACAACTTGCAGCCGAGGTCCACGCGACGCAGACAAAACTGGCGGCAGATTTACGTACTGCGCTGAGCAACCTGCCGCAGCCTGAAGCGCAAACCGCCAGCGCAAAGCTGTCTGAACAAGCGTCGAATGAAGCCATTGCGCATCTGCAGTATCTGCTGCGAAAAGATGACATGGGCGCCGGTGATGCATTTCGCGAGGCATTGCCGATTCTCAAACAGCGTTTATCGACCGAAGCGCTGGCGCAACTGGGCCGCCAGATCAACAGCTTCGATTTAAGCAATGCGTCGGAAACGCTCAACAGCGGGTTGCAGCATCGGGAGTGACTTTGATCGTGGCTTGGTCAAGCGTACATATTCGGCTTTGAGCCGGCAGCTCTCGCTCAGTTCTCAGGCCTTGGTCAGGAAGCGGCTATGGCACCAGCCGACCAGATCCATCACGCCGTTCACCGTATCCAGCACATCGACCCGCCACCACAGGCCCTGCTGTTCCAGTAACGTGACCTTGACCCCGGCGGGCAGGGGGCTCCCCGGTAGCGCGGCGAATTCGGTGCCGGGGCCGGCGCGCACATTCAGCGCGGCGCGGGTGGTGTACAGCTCCAATTCGTCGTCGGCGCGGCCCATCAGGTAGGCGCGGAAACTGGCCATCGGGAAGGCGGGGCCGGGGTCGCTCTTGCGGCCAGGCGCGATGTCCTCATGCCCGAGCACGTCCTGCAACGCATATTTCTGCATCAGCACCTGACCAACTTCGCGCGCGGTGGCAAGTTGCACCTCGCTGTATTCATGCCAGCCGATTGGCGCCAAACCAGGCCGGTCATGTTTGTGGTTGGCCAGCAGCACATCGTCATCGGCATAGATGCGTTTGCTGATTGCCGAGCGCCAATGGCTGCTGGTGCGTTCCAGTTTGCCGGCGTTATCGAGTTCAATACCGATGGAAAAGTGGTTCAGGCCGCTGCGCCCAGCCCACTGCGACTGGCCGGCATGCCAGGTGACGCGGTTGAACGGCGCCAGTTGGGTCATCTTGCCATCGCGGCCGATCACCAGATGCGCCGCCGCCTTTGCCGCCGGATTGCACATCCAGGCCACCGAGCCCTCGGCACTGCTGCCAGCGGTGTAGTGCATGACCAGAAATTCCGGTGTCATGACGCCACTCTTGTTTGGGGTTTCCCGGTAGGGAACCGGCTGGTTGTTGTCGTCCAACAGACGGTGGTTGTTGATTTTCATCAGACGCTCCTTGAGTTTATGTGAATTTTTTCAAACTCTACTTCGACAAACCGAGATCAAGCGAGAGGTCGCGGGCCGGGTAATGGAAGCTGACCGGGCCGTCTTCTTCGCCGTGCACGAATTGATGCACGAAAGGATGGCTGGATTGCCGCATTTCGGCCGCCGGGCCTTCGGCGACGACGATGCCGTTGTCGATGAAATAGGCGTAATCGACGATTTTCAGCGATTCGGCAATATCGTAAGTGACCACGATCGAGGTGAGCCCGAGCGCATCGCTCAGACGGCGAATGATGTTGGCGATGACGCCGAGCGAGATCGGGTCGAGGCCGGCGAAGGGTTCGTCATACATGGTCAGCATCGGGTCCAGCGCCACCGCGCGTGCCAGCGCGACGCGGCGTTGCATACCGCCGGAGAGTTCGCCGGTCATCATTTTCTGGGCGCCACGCAGGCCGACCGCGTCGAGTTTCATCAGCACCAGATCGCGGATCATCGCTTCCGGCAGGTCGGTGTGTTCGCGCATCGGAAAGGCGATGTTTTCATACACCGACAGGTCGCTGAACAAACCGCCAGCCTGAAACATCATGCCCATCTTGCGACGCAGTTGATAAAGCGCTTTGTTGTCGAGTTCATGCACGACTTCTCCGGCCACCTTGACGAAGCCGCTGGCCGGTTGCAGTTGGCCGCCAATCAGGCGCATCAACGTGGTCTTGCCGCAGCCGCTGGAACCCAGGATGGCGACCACTTGGCCGCGCGGAATGCTCAGGTTGATCCCTTTCAGCACTTCCCGTTCACCGTAGGAAAAGTGCAAGTCCTTGATTTCAATTAAAGGTTCGGCAGACAACGGGATATCTCCAGAGAGTTCCAGGGCGCTTGAATAGGGCAATTGTTGTAGCCGTCATTCCCGCGCGTGCGGGAATGACCGTGGTTGCGATTATCGCGGAATCATTGGTTTGACGCTGGCTGGCAATGTTGGGGCTTGAATTGGCCGGCATCGTCCCCAGAACCAGTCGGGTTTTTATGAAATGGACGCACTATGTCAGACCAGATCAACACCGAAAATATCGAACCAACCGAACCGGAAGCACAGAACCTGGATGTCATGCCCAGCCTGGAAGAGCAACTGCGCCAGGCCGAGCTGAATGCCCAGGAACATCACGACGCCTGGTTGCGCGCCAAGGCGGATGCAGAAAATGCGCGCCGCCGCGCATTGGATGAAATCGACAAGGCGCGCAAGTTTGCGCTCGACAAGTTCGCCGCTGAACTGTTGCCGGTTAAAGACAGCCTGGAAGCCGCATTGGCCACCGGCGACAACACCAGCCTCGAAAGCCTGAAAAGCGGCGTCGACCTGACCCTGAAACAACTGTCAGGCGTTTTCGAGAAAAACAATATCAAGGAAATCAACCCTTTGGGTAATAAATTTGATCCAAATTATCATCAGGCAATTGCCACCGTGGAAGCCGAAGGCGAACCCAACAGCGTCGCCAGTGTGCTGCAGAAAGGCTATGCGCTGAATGATCGCGTGGTGCGTCCGGCACTGGTTACCGTGGTGAAGGCGAATTGAGTCAATCCGACATTCCCGCACAGGGAATGACGAAAAAATCACTTGAAATCGCACATCTCAATCCCACTTGGCTACTACGTTTAATCAAACACGTTTAATACATTCTGAGGAACATAAAAATGGGCAAAATTATTGGTATCGACCTGGGCACCACCAATTCCTGCGTAGCCATCATGGAGAGTGGCAAACCCAAAGTGATCGAAAACTCGGAAGGCGCGCGCACGACGCCGTCGATCATCGCGTATGCCGAAGACGGTGAAATTCTGGCCGGAGCACCTGCCAAGCGCCAATCGGTCACCAACCCGAAGAACACGCTTTACGCAATCAAGCGTTTGATCGGCCGTCGCTTCGAAGAGAAGGAAGTGCAGAAGGACATCTCGCTGATGCCCTTCAAGATCATCAAGGCCGACAACGGCGACGCCTGGGTGGAAGTGCGCGACAAGAA
>CAZUSF010000055.1:0-10932 GCA_964623355.1 uncultured Thiobacillus sp.
CTGGCGAATCAGGCGGGCTTGTTCGTCCGGCTCAAACGAATGGATATAACGTTCATTCAAATTGCTCACCCATAGCGTTCACCCAATGCGTTCACTCAATCTGCTGCAAGCCTCAGACCGGCATCTTGTAATTGTCCTGCGAGAACAGATCGATACCGCAACGCAGGTTTTCCACCCAGTCGAGGAAAGCGTTGATCGCCTCTTTGCCCTTGAACCAGCGACCGTGCTGCGGCACCAGCATGTCGATATCCATCTCGCGCACCATGTTGACCCAGAAGCGGGCAACCTTGTTGGACACCATGTAGCGCCGATGGAAACCATCCATGTAGCGGAAGTGGGCGCTGAACTCGGCTTTGGTCGTGATTGGCTCCACGATCTTGTCGTGGTGCACCAGCGAGGCGCCCATGTCACCGCTGAAGAGGATCTTCGCCTTGCTGTCGTAAAACTGGAAATTGCCTTCGGCATGCAGGAAGTGCGCCGGCACCGCAATGATGCGGGTATCGCGCATCGGAATCACCATGCCCTGGTCGGGAATGCCGACCATGCGGCCCGCGGTCCGGTTGCCGGTGCAGAAATGCGGCACGAAGCGCTCCCATAGCGCAGAAACGTAAAGCGTGCATTCGGTCGCCGAAAGCCATTTGTTGAGTGAAGCGACGATGTCTGGGTCCTGGTGCGAGGCGAAGATGTATTTCAGGTTCTTGAACGGGAAGAAATGCTGCATCGCCATGATCAGCGCGTTGTAGGTCATGTTGCCGGCCGGGTCGATCAGCGCGCCTTCGCCATCGGAGACGATGAGAAACTGATTCGCCTGCACCGCATCGCTGCCGGTGTCATCCACCAGATCGTTGAACATCAGGCAAACATGTTTACCGTCGTTGAAGAGTTCGATCGCCACTTTTTAACCTCCCAAAACAAGTATCAATGTGCATGCATCCATTCATGCGCCAGGGTTCCCGCCGCCCAGACAGTCAGGATGCCTAATCCAATCAGCATGGCTTGCTGGCCGGTATGAATCAATTCCACCCGCTTGTGCAGGCCGGGAATCAGATCGGCCACCGCCACGTAAATCATGCCTGAGGCGGCAATCGCCAGCATGTAGGGCAAGATCCATTGCATCGGTTCGAGCAGGAAATAACCCAGCACGGCGCCCACCATCATCGCCAGGCTGGACAGCAGATTGAGCAGCAAGGCCTGGCGCTTGGTGTAACCGGAATGCAGCAGAATCAGAAAATCGCCGAGTTCCTGCGGCACTTCATGCGCAGCGATGGCAAAGGCGGTGACGACGCCGAGTTTGAAATCAACCAGGAAGGCGGCAGCGATCATCACGCCGTCGACGAAGTTGTGCACCGTATCGCCGACTGTGATCATCAGGCCGGAGCGGCCATGGTCGTGCTGGGGGTTGGCTGGGTGACCATGCTGGTGTTCAGGTTGCGGCGTGGCAAACGCCTCTGCACCGTGTGCCTCGCAATGCGCGGTGTGGCAATGCCGCCAGAGCACGAGTTTTTCCAGGATGAAGAAACCCATGATGCCGGCCAGCACCGTCGCGCTCAGCGCTTGCAGGCTGCCCGCCTGTTCCAGCGCGTGCGGCAGGATTTCCAGAAACGCCGCGCCGAGCAGCGCACCGATGGCATAACTCACCATCACCGGCACCCATTCCACCTTCATTCGCATCGCCACACTCGCCAGCAGGACCGACAAAACACCACCGGCAGCGCTGGCAAGAAGGATTGCGACAAACAGGCTCATTGGAATGCCAAGCGAGGAAAAGAGCGCGATTCTAGCCCGGATATTTCATGAATTCGCGTGATGATCGCGCAGGCCATTGTTTGCACTGGGAATTTCGCGAAGGAGTGGCGTAGTTATTCATACGCCCGACTGAGCGAAACTTTCCAGTGCGGACAAGGGACCAGCGAGGGCGCGCGAGTATTCATGAAATATCCGGGCAAGCTGCTGCCGGGTTGCAGCGCCTTATTCACGCCAGATCACACTCGCCATGCGGCCGGTCTTCGCCTCGCGGCGATAGGAGAAGAAGCGATCGGCGTCGCTAAAGGTGCAGAGTCCGCCGCCATAAACCCGCTCGACACCGACCAGGGCGAGACGAATGCGCGCCAGCGCATAGATATCGGCCAGCCATTTGCGCGGTGCGCCATCCAGCGTACCGGGCAGCGCCGGACGAAACGCAATCGCGGTCAGCGCATGTTGGGAGACGAAGTTCTCGCGCACTTCCTCGCCCACCTCGAACGCCTCCGGCCCGATCGCGGCGCCCATCCAGGCCAGGATGCGATCCGGCGGCACGCGCATCGAACGCACCGTGGCTTCCAGCACGCCCGCCGCCAGACCGCGCCAGCCGGCATGCGCCGCGGCCACCACGCTGCCGGCTTCGTCGCAGAACAACACCGGCAGGCAATCAGCAGTCAGGATGGCGCGGACTTTGTTGGGCTGGAAGGCGACGCTGGCATCAGCGGTGGGAACGGCCGAAGTAATAGCCGAAGTACTTCCCTCTCCCCCAGCCCCTCCCCCCGGGGGGGAGGGGTGACTGATCACATCGCAGCCATGCACCTGGTTCAGCCAAAGCGGTTCAGCCGGCAGCCATTGCCTCAACAAGCGCCGGTTTTCCGCTACGGCGGCCGGATCGTCGCCGACATGGCTGGCCGGGTTGAAGCTGGCAAACGGCGGCAGGCTGACACCGCCGGCGCGGGTAGTCATTACGGCATGAACATTGGCCGGCGCCGGCCAGTCGGGAAGAATCCAGTCAGGTTGCATAATTAATATCTATGTCGCGGTAGCGATGCTGGAAGCTCCCCTCTCCCGCAAGCGGGAGAGAGGCTGGGGCAGCCAGAGACTTGGCTGGTGTTGTTGGGCAGCCTAGTCGGTTGGCTGGTAGTTCCATCAGAGAGGGAAAACGGACATGACTTCATGCTTTTGGGGTGTCTCTCAAGGTCATGTCCGTTTGCTCCAGGGTGGTCAGGAGATCGGCGAAATCCTGCGGTGGCGGCGCTTCCCATTCCAGGGTTTCGCCTGTTGTCGGATGCTCCAGGCCGAGCCGAACAGCATGCAGCGCCTGACGATGGAATGGTGGTAAACCCGTCGGTAAACCCGGCGGCTGGTTCTTGCCTCGATACACTGTATCGCCCAACAGTGGATGCCCCAGATGCGTCAGATGCACCCGAATTTGGTGCGTGCGACCGGTGGCCAGGCGGCATTCCACCCAGGCTGCGCGTGGATACTGCTGCAGCACTTTCCAGTAAGTTAGCGCGGATTTGCTCACCGACGAGTCCTTGTCATGCACCGCCATCTTGACCCGTTGCGTCGGGTGGCGGCCGATCGGTGCGTCAATCGAACCTTCGGCGGGGGTGAACACACCCAGCGCTCCCGCCCAGTAGATTCGTTTCACCGTACGCGCCTGCAGATCTCGCACCAGTTGCGTCTGCGCTTCCAGCGTCTTCGCCACCACCATCAGGCCGGAAGTATCCTTGTCCAGTCGATGCACGATACCGGCGCGCGGGATGGTGTTGGCCTGCGGCAGGTAATGCAGCAACGCGTTCAGCAACGTGCCTTGCCAGTTGCCGGCGCCCGGGTGCGTAACCAGACCGGCGGGTTTGTCGATGACCAGAATCGCGTCATCTTCATAAACAATGTTCAAACCGATATCTTCCGGCTGGTAGGCGTTGTCCTCCGGCAATGCTTCCGGCGTCACCTGCACGCTTTCGCCACCCCAGACTTTTTGTTTCTGACTCGCCACAGCGCCACCAAGCAGGATATGACCGGACTCGATCCAGCTTTGCAGACGACTGCGGGAGAACTCGGGCAGCAGTTCAGCCAGACTCGAATCGAGGCGTTTTCCAGCATGTTCAGGCGGAATGGTAAGTTGGCGTGGATCAGTCATGAGTTGAATGGATGCAGAAACGTGCGAGGAAACGCGCAGGGCGGGCGGGTAGGTATAATCCGCCGCTCTTTTTGGGGACCAAGATGCGGCGAATTCTAGCTTTCCTGATGGCGATGAGCCTGATTACCGGTTGCGGCCTGCTTCCAGAGCAGATTGACGAGACCAAGAACTGGTCGGCATCCAAGCTGTATTACTCGGCCAAGGAATCGCTTGCCGAAGGCAATTTCGCCCAGGCCATCAAGCGGTTCGAAATGCTTGAAGCGCGCTATCCCTATGGCGCCTTCGCGCAGCAAGCGCAACTGGAAGTGGCCTACGCCTATTACAAGGATAACGAGCCGGCATCCGCCATTGCCGCCTGCGAGCGCTTCATCAAACTGCATCCGAATCACCCCAACGTCGATTACGCCTATTACCTGCGCGGCCTGGCGAACTTCGTCGAAGACCAGAGCATGTTTGCCCGTTTCGGCGATCAGGACATGAGCGACCGCGACCCGAAAGCAGCACGTGAAGCATTCGACGCCTTCCGCCAACTAGCCAACCGCTTCCCGGACAGCAAATATGCCGCCGATGCGGTTGCCCGGATGCATTATCTGGTCAACAACATGGCCGCCAATGAAGTCCATGTCGCGCGCTATTACTACAAACGTGGCGCCTACGTCGCCGCTGCCAATCGCGGCAAATACGTGCTGGAGAATTATCAGCAAGCCCCGGCGCTGGAAGAAGCCGTGGCGTTGATGGCACGCAGCTACGACAAACTTGGCATGAACGACCTGCGCGACGACGCACTGAAGGTACTCAAGCACAACTTCCCGAACAGCCCTTTTCTGACCAGCGAAGGGAAGCTGCCCGAGAAAACCTGGTGGAAATTCTGGTGAACATCGTGTGAATCAGCTGAAAAGTGATGCGGCTGCGCCGCTGGGGAAACGTGAAATGTGAACACCCTCGCCTTCACCCTTCACTTTTCACTTTTCACTTTTCACTTTTCACTTTTAACGTCCCACGTCCCACTTTTCTCTACTGAATGGTCGCCCACGCCCTCACCCTGGCTCCCAATGACGCCGAATCCTGGCTCGCCAGCCTGGAAGATCAGTATCCGGAAGATCAGCGCCAGTTATTGAAGCTGGCGTTGGAAACGCTGTCGAACGAAGGCAGCGAGTCCTTGGTGGATTCCGGTGAATCCTTGCTGCTGCATGCTTTGGGCACCGCAGCGATTCTTGCGGCGATGCGCTTCGATGTGGAAACCGTTGCCGCCGCCCTGCTCTGCGGCCTGCCGGAAGAGTCGCTGCAGCATGATTTTCTGTTGAAGCAATTCGGCCCGCATCTGACCACGCTGGTCGAAGGCGCAACGAAGCTGTCGCGCATGGATCATCTTTTCACCGCGCTGAATGCCGAAGGCGGCCAGAGCGAGGCGCTGCGCCAGATGTTGCTGGCGATGGCGGACGATATCCGGGTGGTCTTCATCAAACTGGCGGAACGCACTCAAGCTTTGCGTGAAGCCGCCAGTGTCAGCAGCCCGGAAGACGAGGCGCGGCGGCGCAAAATCGCCAACGAAGTACGCGAACTGTATGCCCCGCTGGCCAACCGGCTGGGAGTCTGGCAGCTCAAGTGGGAACTGGAAGACCTGTCCTGTCGCTACCTGGAGCCGGAAACCTACCGCCAGATCGCCAAGCAACTGGATGAACGCCGGCTTGACCGCGAGTGGTACATCGAACAGGTGTTGAAGCATCTCAACGAAACCCTGGCCGCCGCCGGCATCCATGGTGCATCGGTCACCGGCAGGCCGAAGCATATCGCCAGCATCCTGGCCAAGATGGGCAAGAAACGGCTTTCCTTCGACGAGGTTTACGACGTGCGCGCGGTGCGGGTGCTGGTGCCGGAAGTGAAGGATTGCTTCCATGTCCTGGGCATCGTGCACAGCTTGTGGCAACCGATTCCGGGTCAGTTCGACGACTACATCTCGCGCCCGAAAGGCAATGGCTACAAGAGTTTGCATACCGCCGTGGTCGGCCCGGAAAACAAGGCGCTGGAAGTCCAGATCCGTACCTTCGACATGCACCAGGAAGCCGAGATGGGCGTCGCCGCGCACTGGCGCTACAAGGAAGGCGGCAGTCAAAGCAATGCCGGCCAGAACACGGTGCAGGACAAGATTTCCTGGCTGCGCCAACTTCTCGCCTGGAAGCAGGAACTGGCCGACAGCCACGAACTGGCGCAGCACTTCCGGAATGAGCTGTTCCAGGACGAAGTCTTCGTTCTCAGCCCACAAGGCAAGGTGGTCGCCCTGCCCAGCGGTGCCACACCGCTTGATTTTGCCTACGCAGTACATACGGAATTGGGCCACCGCTGTCGTGGCGCCAAGGTCGATGGCTCGCTGGTGCCGCTCGACCGCCAGCTCGCCACCGGTCAGCGCATTGAAATCCTAACCGTCAAACAGGGCGGCCCCAGCCGCGACTGGCTCAATCCGCATCTTGGCGTGCTCAAAACGCACCGCGCCCGCAGCAAGGTGCGGCAATGGTTCAAGCAACAGGATCACGACACGCATGTGCAGCAAGGCCGCGAAATGCTTGAGCGCGAGCTGCATCGTTTCAACCTGATCAACGTCAATCTCGACAAACTCGCCAGCCGCCTGAAATTCCCCACCCTCGACGAACTCTGTGCCGCCATCGGTCGCGGCGATGTCGGATCAGGCCAGCTCGATCGCGCCTTGCAGGATGAATTCGTCCCGGTACAAGAAAAACCGCTGGTCAGCGCCTCCAAACGCAAAGGCGGCAAGAGCGATGCCGACGGCGTATTGATCGAAGGCGAACCCGGCCTCCTCACGCAAATGGCCGGCTGCTGCAAACCCGCCCCGCCCGATTCCATCGTCGGCTACACCACGCAAGGCCACGGCGTCACCATCCATCGCGTTGATTGCCCGGTGATTCAGCATCTGCCGGAAGACCGCAAAGCCCGCTTGCTGCAAGCCGGCTGGGGCGGCCAGGACAATCAGGTGTTCGCGGTCGATATCGAACTCAACGCGCACGACCGCCCCGGCTTGCTGAAAGATGTCGGCGAAATCCTGTCGCAGGAAAAGATCAACGTCGTCCGCGTCAACACCCTTTCGCAGCAAGACCACGCGCGAATGGAGTTCACCCTCGAAGTCAAGGACATCAACCAACTCACCCGATTTCTCGCCCGCGCCGGACATATTCAAGGAGTGCACACCGCGCGTCGCAAGTAGTAACCTTACATGCTCGTCTGCATAGACTGACCACAAACCCTCTGGATGGGAGCGCACCATGAAACGCAAATCGATTGCCCTGGCCTTGATTCTGGCCGCCGCCGCAACAGTCACTGGTCCCGTGTGGGCGCAATCATCCAGTGCGATGCAGACCGACAGGCGCATAGCGATCAACGTCAGCCAGGCCGAAAAAAATCAGGTTCTATCCGAAATGCGTGAATTTCTGCACGGCTTCCACAGCATTAACATCGCAATGGCGCGGCAGGACATGAAAGCCCTCGGCATCACCGCGCGCCCCATGGGAGCCCTGCTCGATCGCATGCCGGTGAAACTGAAAGAACGCCTGCCGGAAGAATTCACCCAGTTGGCCATCGCGATGAATGAAGCATTTCAGAATCTCGCGCGTGATGCAGAAGACAACGGTGACATGCGCAAAGCGCACGAAAACCTGGCGGAAGTCATGACCTACTGCTCAGGTTGCCACGACACCTATCGCTTCAATGTCGCGCCAATCAAGGCGCGCAAGTAAGTTGGTGGGGATGCGGACTACTAACAGGCTCCAAGCGCCCTGTTGAAGCCGAATGCGTCGGATGGAAAGTACAGCGCCAGCAAAAAGTTGCGCAAACGCCTTCCCCTCTATTCCACCGCTACCAATTCCAATGCATTGCCATCCGGATCGCGCACGAACAAGGCGCGGCGGCCGGATTGGCTGAGGCTGTAGGTCAAGCCGGCGGCATCCAGGCGAGATTTCAATGCATCGAAATTGTGGACACCCAACGCGGTATGGCGGTCGCGTCCGCCATGCGCTGGTCGTTGGCTGACCGGATCCGGGTTCGGCAGGCAGATCAGGTGAATCTGCGCTGCGCCGATGTCGTACCAGATGCCGCTGAATGACATTTCCGGTCTCGCCGGACTGGGCTTCAGGCCGAGAACGTCTTCATAAAACCGGCGTGACTGCGCCAGGTCGGCGACCAGCAGCGAGGCGTGCAACAGGCTGACGATTTCAAACATGGGGTGGCTCCGTTTTTTTCTCGAGTTGCCCTGAAAACAGGGTCGCGGCGACGATCATTGCGCCGCCGATCCATTCCTGTAGATTCATCTTTTCATCGGCCAGGTAACGGCTGGCGATGGCGGCGATCACTAGTTCGCTCAGCAGGATGACGATGGCCCGGTTGGCCGGTGTGCGCGCGAGGCCGTATTGCACGGTGAACGTGGCGAGTAGCAGCGCGAGTGCAATACCAACCACCATCCACCAGCCCTGGACGTCGAGCGTTAACACGATCTGCGGTGAACTGCCTTCATGCAACGCATAAAACGCCGACAAGACCACGACGCCGGCAAATACCGCGAGGGAACGCAATGCAATCGGCGCCGAGCTGATTTTGCGGGTCAGCACATTGGTCAATGCAAAACCGATGCCGGCCGACAGTCCGAGCCATTCGGCGGCATTGGTCGGCAGTGGCAGGCCGCCGGATTCGGACAACATGACGTAGGCGCCGGCGAACGACAGGCCAATCACCGCGTACGCCATGCGACCGGCTTTTTCCGCCAGCAGAAGACGCGCGAAAAACACCGTCCACAACGGCGCCAGATAGAACAACAGCAAGACCCGCATCACCTCGCCGTGGATCACTGCCAGTACATAGGCCAGATTGGTCCAGCCGGCGGCGAGCGCCAATGCCAGCAGCAAACCGCGTTCGGATCGTTCAAACAGGCGGCGTCGATCGACCAGCAGCAGCAACAATGGCAAACCAACCAGATAGGTCAGCAGCGACGCCACGCTACCGGAAATCCCCGCTTCTTCCAGCAAACGATAGGGATACCAGACCAGGCCCCAAACCGTGGCGGCAAGGATCAAGCTGAGCGGGGCCAGTATTGATGACGAAAGCATATAATTCGCAGCTCAAAAAATTCAGGATGCGCAAGGACTCATCGATGAATCCCCGCCTCAATCAACTCCAACCTTATCCGTTCCAGAAACTGCGCGAATTGTTCGCGGGCGTGACGCCGAATCCGGCATTTTCGGCGATCAACCTGTCGATTGGCGAACCCAAGCACGCCACGCCAGGCTTCATCAAGGACGCACTGACCGACAATCTGCATGGCTTGTCGAATTATCCGGTGACCCAGGGTTCCGAAGCGCTACGCGAAGCCATCGCCGACTGGTGCTTGATGCGCTATGAAGTCGATCTGGATCCGGCGACGCAGATTCTGCCGGTGAACGGCAGCCGTGAAGCACTGTTTTCCTTCGCCCAGGCGATTATCGATCCGACCAAACACGTCAAACGGGTACTTTCGCCGAACCCGTTCTACCAGATATATGAAGGCGCTGCGCTGCTCGCCGGCGCCAAGCCCTATTTCCTGAATACCTTGCCGGAAACCGGCTATCAGATGGATCTGGCGGCCATTCCGGAAGATTTGTGGGAAACCGTACAACTTTTCTATGTCTGCTCGCCCGGCAATCCCACTGGCAAAGTCCTTGGCCTGGAAGATTGGCGCGAGATTTTTGAGCTCGCCGACCGGCACCAGTTCATCGTCGCCGCCGACGAGTGCTATTCCGAAATCTATTTCAACGAAGGCCAGCCGCCGCTCGGCGCACTGACCGCCGCCAAGCTTCTCGGCCGCAGCCAGGAACGGCTGGTGATCTTCAACAGCCTGTCAAAACGTTCCAACGTGCCCGGTCTGCGCTCTGGCTTTGTTGCCGGCGATGCCGAAGCGATCAAGCAATTCCTGCTCTACCGCACCTACCATGGCAGCGCGATGAACCCAGCGGTTCAGGCGGCTTCCGCCGCCGCCTGGAAGGACGAAGGCCATGTGCAGGAAAACCGCCGCATGTACCGCGAGAAGTTCGCCGCCGTGATGCCGATGCTGCAAGACGTGCTCGAATTCGACGCGCCCGACGCCGCCTTTTACCTCTGGGCTCGTGTTCCCGGCGGAGAAGTTGCCAACAGCGACGCTGCCTTTGCGCGCGAGCTGTATCGGGAAAAACACGTCACCGTGCTGCCCGGCTCGTATCTGGCACGGGATGCGAAGGGCATCAATCCGGGGCATGGCTTTGTGCGCATCGCCCTGGTCGACGCACTGGAACCCTGTGTCGAAGCGGCACGTCGTATCGTCGATTTCTGTGGAGCAAAATCATGAAGAAATGGCTTTTGCTGTTCCTGTTTTTCTGTTTCAGTTTGCCGTCCCAGGCTGCGCAGCAACAAGCTATGGAAGCGCTGGAAAGCCTGATGCGAGACGAAAATCTGGAAATCATCCATTCCGAAGTATTGGCGGATGGCGTCGTCGACATCCTGTTCGGCGTGACGGTGACCGATTTCGATTACCTGAGGCTGGTCGACAAGCTCCGCAAGCACCCCGACATCAAGGACGTGATTGCGAGAACCTCGCCAAGAACGTTCTGCAATTTCGATTAGTTTTGATTAGTCAGCTATTTTTTAAAGGAAATCACCATGCAGGAACTGCAACAAATCATCGAAGAAGCCTTTGAACGCCGCGCTGATATCACGCCGCGCAATGTCGAACCCAAGGTCAAGGATTCCGTCATGGCAGTGATGGACTTGCTCGATTGCGGCCAGTTGCGCGTCGCCGAGCGGACCGAAGGACAGAACTGGATTACCCATCAATGGATCAAGAAAGCCGTGCTGCTGTCGTTCCGGCTGGAAGACAACGCCTTCATCAAGGGCGGTTTCACCAATTACTACGACAAGGTGCCGAGCAAGTTCGCCGACTTCAACAGCCGCGATTTCCGTGAAGGCGGTTTCCGTGTCGTGCCGCCGGCTTCTGTGCGCAAGGGTTCCTACATCGCCAAGAACGTGGTGCTGATGCC
>CAZUSF010000056.1:0-8342 GCA_964623355.1 uncultured Thiobacillus sp.
AACAGCAGGTTCTGGCGCTGTTTGGGCAGCACCGCGAGCACTTTCTTGATGTCGCGGATGAAGCCCATGTCGAGCATGCGGTCGGCTTCATCCAGCACCAGGATTTCGACGCCGGACAAATCCACCGTCTTCTGGCCGACGTGATCGAGCAGACGGCCGGGCGTCGCCACCAGGATATCGACCTTGCCGCGCAACGCGGCGTACTGAGGATTGATGTTGACGCCGCCGAACATCACCATCGACTTGATGGTGACGTGCTTGCCGTAGGTGCGCACAGACTCCTCGACCTGCGCCGCGAGTTCGCGCGTCGGCACCAGAATCAGGCAGCGCGGCCGGCCGGGCTTGGCGACGGCGGCTTGGGTAGTGGTCAGCCGATGCAGGATCGGCAGGGTAAAACCAGCGGTCTTGCCGGTACCGGTTTGTGCGGCAGCAAGCAGATCGCCGCCTTTCAGAACTTGTGGGATGGCGTGCGCCTGAATCGGCGTCGGCGTCGTGTAGCCGGTTTCGGCAACGGCACGCAACAATGGCTCGGACAGGCCGAGATCGGTGAATTTGACGCCAGTGGCAACAGCAATGGTCGGATCGGCGGACACGGTAGTGCCAGCGCTATGAATGGGGGACGACATGGGGTTACAGCTCCTGCGACGGCCTGCCACGCATAAGGCGGCACCAATCGAGGCAGACGAATAAGTGATCGGAATGATCAGAGAAAAAAGCGCCGCGCGTCGATTGGTGAAGCGCGCAGAGGCGCGGATTGTACAGAAACACGCTGTTGGATGGGTTAAGCGTGCGAAGCGGCTCGTAAACAATCAAATCGCAATCAACTCGCAGTCAACTCGACCCACACCGGTTGATGGTCGGATGCCTCGGTTTCCGCATCCACAGCCCCAGCTTTCAGCCGCGGTGCCAGATTTTCGGTGAGAAAGATGAAATCAAAGCAGGCCGGCCGATCGACGAAATCGACCGGATGAATGCCGACGCTGGGCGCATGCGGTTTGCCGGGATGCAACACGTCCCAGCTATCCAGGAATGCCGGCGTGGCATCGTTGAACGGGGCCAGCAAGCGCGCACGTTCCGGGGCTTCGGCGGGGAAATTCATGTCGCCGCACAACAGCGCGGATGCAGGTCGGGCGAAGACTTCAAAACTACCGCCCTGCTCGCCCTCGCCCCGGCGCGGCTGGCCAGCGTGGGCGCAGGCTTCGGCGTGTAAACGACGAATCGCATCGATCTGCGCCTGCCGCTGCGCCAGCGAGTAGTACTCCAGATGCGTGGTCATCACCCGCAGCGGGCCGAACTCGGTCTGCACCACCACTTCCAGCAACACCCGCTGCATGCTCGGTACAGCCGGATCATTCGGCCACGGCAGCAAATGACGCCAGATCTGGCCGACCGGCAGGCGAGAGAAAATTGCATTGCCGAACTGCTTGCGGCCCCCGTTCGCGTCCGGCACATCAGTGGCTGGCGCGTAAATGGGCGTGTACCCGGGCACGTAACCTGACAATAGCCGGCTCAATTCGGCAACCTGATCACGCGTATCGTTGCCGGGCAAAGCGGGGAAATTGACCGCCACTTCCTGCAAGCAAATGACATCGAAATCGCCAATGCGGCGCAAATCCCGCACAACGCGTGCCAGATCGACGCGGCCATCCATGCCGCGTCCCCATTGGATATTCCAGCTCAGCAGTTTCATCTTTCCGCCTCCGGCAGCTCTTTGCTTTCAGGATAGCTGCACGATGCAATAGCTGGTACTGACGCGGGTTGATCAAACCACGGATTCAGGCGCAGGTGAACGCACCCGGAATCGAATTTCAAAATTACTCGGGAGTTGATTTTTTTAGTTTTCCAAACACAAAACCCATCAGCCAATAAATCAAGCCGGAAATTGCCAAGGTCAACCACCACGACGCATATCCAGTTGATATCGCCACCCACAACAACATTAACGGCATGAAGGAGGCTGAAACATAAAACAGGATTACGTCTACTTTTCGATTACTGCTTTTCCCATTATTGCTCTTGTCATTTTTTGAGCCGGAAAACTGTGCCGCAATAAATATTGAAATCATCGCCCACAATCCAGTCAGAAAGGCGCCGAGAAAAATATCAAAGCCGAGTATCTCGCCGGCTGCCCTTTTTTTATTATTCAAATCACGCACATCGGTTTTCATTTTAAGTTTTTCATTCCGGACAGCTTCTGCGATCGATTGTCGTTGCCTTGCTTTTTCCTGCTCATTCAAATCATCAACCTGAGTTGCAGCTTGAACAGCGGCAGGCTTGTCTTGCAGAGTATCGGCAGCGGCGTTGAATGAAAATAAAAAAACAAGCAATGCGATAAAAATCAGGTGGATATAGCGGAAACAGGGTCTTGAATCACACTGCGATCCATCAAATACCGCTTGATGAATTGCCTTCAAAGCAGCGCTGTTGATTCGATCAGTCAGATTGATATTCATGTTGCACAACGTAGTCATCTTTAATCTCCAAATAGCCTCAAGTCAGCATCACATGACTTGAACAAATCCGATCCGGATCAATCGTCCCATCATAAAAAAACCCGCCGGCAAGCCGGCGGGTAAATCGCTATTTAGCGAGAGGAGATACCTTTAAACCAGCCGGATCAAACAGCCGCTTTTGCAATTTCCGGCTCAATAACATAGGTCGAACGGGTTTCACGTTTGCCGATGGTCATCAGATCCCAAACCAGCAGAACGAAGCCCAAGGCGAACATCCAGCCACCGACTTGACGCCAGACCATGGCCTGGGTGAACCAGCGATGCGATTGAGCGGCGAAGTAAGCCATCCAATCCGAGCCACCGATAGCACGTTCGATTTGCGATTGCTCGTAACCCGCAATCAACAGCGCCATGGTCATGGTGATCATGCCGGCCCAGAGCAGGAACATCGCCCATTTCCACTTCCAGGCGCCAACCAGGTTGCCGCTCATCCAGACATTGCCGCGCCATTTCTGGACTGCGATGTAGAAGAACGCGATAACCATGGTGACGTAGGCGCCGAAGAAGGCCAGGTGACCGTGCGAAGCCGTCCACTGGGTGCCGTGGGTGTACAGGTTGATTTGCGGCAGGGTGTGCATGAAGCCCCAGACGCCGGCGCCGAAGAAGTTGCCGAAAGCCTGACCGATGATCCAGCCCAGAGCCGGGTTATTGTTGCTCTTCAGCTTGTGATGACCGGCGTCGAACAAGGCATGCACCACCATGGCGACCAGCGGGATCGGTTCCAGCGCGGAGAAGAAACCACCGATGGTGAACCAGTATTCCGGCGTACCAATCCAGAAGTAGTGGTGACCCAGGCCGAGGATGCCGGAACCGAACATCAGCGCGACTTCGATGTAGAGCCAGGTTTCCACGATCTTGCGGCGCACGCCCATGGTCTTGATCAAACCGTAGGCCATCAGACAGCCGACCAGCACTTCCCAGGTCGCCTCGACCCACAGGTGAATCACCCACCACCACCAGTGTTGGTCCATGGAGATGTTGGGGGTGAACCACATACCGGCCAGATACAGGCCAGCCAGCGCGATCAGGTCGAACAAGAGGACGCCGCCAATACCGGTGATCTTGCCTTTCATGAAGGTTGCGGCAACGTTGTAGAAGAAACCCAGCACGCAAACCACGATGCCGATGTCAGCCCAGCGCGGCGCTTCGATGTACTCGCGACCTTCATGGATCAGCCAGATCGAGCTTTTCTCGCCCGGGCCGACTTGAACCAGTAGGTAAACCAGCACAACGACGACGACGGCGAGGGTGAATATCCAGAAAATCAGATTTCCGAACCCCAACCCGACCACCGGAACGCCCGATTCATCCTCCAACAACCAGTACACCGAACCGATAAAGCCGAACAACAGCCAGACCACCATCGCATTCACATGCACCATGCGATTGACCGAGAAATCCAGAATACCAAACAGAAATTCCGGATTCAGATACTGCAGTCCAGCCAACAAGCCAAACAACACCTGTGCGCCGAACAATGCGACTGAGACGGTGAAATATTTCACCGCCAGTTTTTGGCCACCGTTAAGGTTGGCGCTATCGAGAACACCTAGAGCTGCCATGTTGTAACTCCTTATTGTTGAGCCGGGGCGGCGACAGCAGTCTCAACCGCGGGGGCGGCATCAGCTGCGACTTCGGGGACGGCATCAGCCTGATCAATGGGCTGGAAGTTGGTCGGGAAGCCATTGGTGTCGATAGCCGACATCCACTTCAAGAATGCAACGGTGGCACGGGCTTCTTCTTCAGTAATACCCAGATTCGGCATCCGGCGACCGATCGAGTTATGCAACTTGTCGGTCGGGTCCATCAGGAACTCCACCATGCTCTGCTCACGCACCTCTTTCGAACCCCAAGACCGGTCAAGCCAAGACTTGGTCAGGTCCGGTGCGTAGTAGGAACCGTTACCCAGCAGGGTATGGCAACCCATACAGTTCTTGGCTTGAGTGGTCAATTTGCCCTTGGAAACCATGGCTTCGGCTTCTTCTTCGGTCAAAACTTTGCCGAACAAGGGTTCCTCTGGCCCGACGACCGGCACCTGAAAATTGCGCTTCTCGTCGAACACATAATCGATGCGGTTATTGATCACCGAATACGCTTTGACCCGGCCGCTGTCGCCGCCGGCCGTAATCTGTTTCACCGTATCAAAGGTGAGAAAGATGAGTACTACGAACGAGCCTGCCGTCACCCAAATGGCCATCTTTCGCCAAAAGGATTCGGATGCCCACCATAACGCCTGCGTCTGCGTATCTGCCATGGTCATGCCTCCTGTTACTTACCGCTGTTGAAAAACCTTGACGTGTTTTGGCTCCGACTCCGGCTCCGGCTCGTGCTCATCGGCATGCGTGCCGACGCACAAATGCCAGATGGCCTGGGGTGCGACCAGATAGCCGACCAGCATCAACATCACGATGACGGTCCAGAACATGTTGTTGAAAAGATTGGCATGGACAGCCAAAACGATGACCGAAACCACCAGACCGAGATAACCGAGATAGGCCAGCGGCATCAGACGCGGACGGTTACGCATACGTGACCAGGCAAACAACAGGGCGTAGGTGGCGCCGAACAGAATCACGGACGCAGCGCTGAAAAACACAATAAAAAAATCCGCCAGTTTTACGGGTTCGAGCATCTCGATCTCCTCGGTTTGTTTCAGTGCGGCGGATGGTGGCGAGATACCCGACTAATGCATTTGACTTTTATCAACCGAGTCGCCAACACCCGGAATCCCGGTTGACAAACATCAAGGCCATCCCCTGAACCGGCAGTGCATCTTTGCCCCCCATGCAAGTCAGGTTTTTTCCACCACCTGTTTTTCCGGAGGGCAATACGATGAAGAAGTTAGTAAGCGGTTTGATGATTGCGGCTTTGCCGCTGGCGGTTTCCCTGGCATGGGCGGCCGATGCGCCCAAGGACCATATGGGCGGCGCCGACGCGCGCTATCTGGCCGGCGGCGGTTCCTCGCTGAATACGGCGGACATGTATCAATCGTCTGACCCGAATGCACCGGCGATGACCAAGACCGAGTTCGACGATAGCCGGCAGATTTATTTCGACCGCTGCGCCGGCTGTCACGGTGTGTTGCGCAAGGGCGCCACCGGCAAGGCCTTGCTGCCGGGCGACATGCAGAAACTTGGCACCGAAACGCTGAAGATATTCGTCGGCTTCGGCACCCCGGGCGGCATGCCCAACTTCGGCACCTCGAACGAGTTGTCGGAAAAAGAAATCGATTTGATGGCGCGCTACATCCAGCATCCCGCGCCGACGCCGCCGGAGTGGGGCATGAAGGAAATGCAGGCGAGCTGGAAACTGTTGATTCCGGAAGATCAGCGTCCCAAGAAACAGATGAACAAGCTGGATTTACCAAACCTGTTCTCGGTGACCTTGCGCGACAGCGGTGAAATCGCGCTGATCGACGGCAAGTCGAAGAAGATCGTGCAGGTTCTGAAGACCGGTTTCGCGGTACACATTTCCCGCATGTCCAAATCCGGCCGCTACCTCTACACCACCGGCCGCGACGGCTTGATCAACCTGATCGATCTGTGGATGGAAACGCCGCAGACCGTCGCCACCATTCGTACCGGCTCCGACGCCCGTTCCATCGACACTTCCAAGTTCAAGGGCTACGACGACAAACTGGCCATCGCCGGCACCTACTGGCCGCCCGCCTATGTGCTGATGGACGGCCCGACGCTGAAGCCGCTGAAGATCATGTCCACCCGCGGCTACACCTACGACGAGCAGGAATATCACGCCGAACCGCGTGTCGCTTCCATCGTGTCGTCACTGATCAAGCCGGAATTCGTCGTCAACGTGAAGGAAACCGGCAAAGTGTTGCTGGTCGACTACAGCGACATCAAGAACCTGAAGACCACCGAAATCGAAGCCGAACGCTTCCTGCACGACGGTGGTTGGGATCTGTCGAAGCGCTACTTCCTGGTCGCCGCCAACATGCGCGACACGGTGTCAGTGATCGACACCAAGGAAGGCAAGCTGGCTGCCAACGTCAAGGTCGGCGTCAAGCCGCACCCGGGTCGCGGCGCCAACTGGGTCGACAAGAAGTACGGTCCGGTCTGGGCCACCGGCCACTTGGGTGACGACAGCGTCGCGGTGATCGCCACCGACCCGGCGAAGAACAAGAAGCACGCCTGGAAAGTGGTGCGCACCTTGAAGAATCACGGCAGTGGCTCGCTGTTCATCAAGACACATCCGAAATCGAAAAACCTGTGGGTCGATGCTGCCTTGTCGCCGAATCAGGATGAGTACCAATCGATTTCGGTGTTCGACCTGAACAACCTGGAAAAACCGGCCGAAGTAATCAACCTCGCCAAGCTGACCGGCATCAATGACGGCCCGATGCGCATCACTCACCCCGAATACAACCGGGCGGGCGATGAAGTCTGGTTCTCGTTGTGGAATCCGAAGAACAAGCAATCCGCCATCGTCGTCATGGATGACAAGACGCGCAAGCTGAAGGCCGTGATCAAGGACCCGCGCCTGATCACGCCGACCGGCAAGTTCAACGTCTACAACACCCAGCACGACGTGTATTGATCCGCTTGATCTGAACTGAACTTCGTCCGGCCGCAGTTGACCGCTGCCGGGCGGGTTTGCAGGGCGTCTCTATCGGGGCGCCACGCCAACCCGCAAGCAAACCCGAGAGGAAATCCAACATGCGACACCCCTCCTGCACCGCCTGCAAGTCGACCAGTGCAGCGACTCGCGATACGGAATATCAACCGAAGCCAATGCTGACCTTCATCCTCGGCCTTGGTATCGCCACTTTTTTCGCGCTCACCATGTTGGCGCTGACCGCATTGGTCAGTCCTGCCATGGCGGAAGCGACAGCCGGACCCGCCGCCGAACGTCAGGGCGAACTGATCCGCTTCGTGCGCCAGGAATGCGGCTTCTGCCACGGCCTGCATCTCACCGGCGGACTCGGCTCGTCGCTGACCGCCGCAGCTTTGGCCGGCAAATCGAGCGATGCCCTCGAAGCCACCATTCTCTATGGCCGCACCGGCACCGCGATGCCGGGCTGGACGCCGCATCTGAATGAAGCCGACGCGAGCTGGATCGTTGCTGCTTTGATGAAAGGATTTCCGCAATGAAACCAAAAACCGACCAACAGACATCCCAAACCATTCCGTCATTCCCGCGCATGCGGGAATCCAGAACGTTGCCGCCACTGGATTCCCGCATGCGCGGGAATGACGGCCCCAGGCAATCCAACGTCGTCAAATACCTGCTCACTGTGGCGGCCTTGGCGGTCCTCACTCTGCCCGCCTTCGCCCAAGACCTGCGCGGCACCGGCGATCTCGGCCTGGTCATCGAACGCGCCAAGGGCAGCGTGCAACTGCTCGATACGAGCAAGAAAATCGGCTTGCAACGCATCGAAGGCCTGGGCGATCTGTCGCATGCTTCCGCGGTGTTTTCACGCGATGCGCGCTATGCCTACATCTTCGGTCGCGATGGCGGCCTGACCAAGATCGACCTGCTCACCGGCAGCATCGTCAAACGCATCATCCAGTCCGGCAACAGCATCGGCGGCGCCATTTCGCAGGATGGCAGCATCATCGCCGCCGGCAACTACAAGCCGGGCGGCGTCAAATTCTTCGATAGCGAAACGCTGGAACTGCTAAGCGAGGTTCCGGCGCGTTCGGCAATCACCGGCGAACTGTCGAAAGTCGTCGGCCTGGAAGAAGCCGCCGGCAACCGCTTCACCTTCAGCCTGTTCGAGGCCGGTGAAATCTGGCAGGCCGACCTGTCGAAAGATCCGAAGAACCCGGTCATCACCCGTCATACCGGCATCGGCAAGGAACCCTACGACGC
>CAZUSF010000056.1:8442-10782 GCA_964623355.1 uncultured Thiobacillus sp.
ACCTGGCGGAAGGTCGGCACGATTCCGGTCGCCGGCCAGCCGGTATTCGTCATGGCCGAGCCGACCGGCCGCAAGCTGTGGGTCAACTTCGCCTTCCCGCATTACGACACGGTGCAGGTCATCGACGTCGAAAGCCAGTCCATCGTGCACACGATGAAACCCGGCAAAGCCGTGCTGCACATGGAATTCACGCCGCGCGGCGAACATGTCTGGATCTCGGTGCGTGACGAAAACCGCATCCAGGTGCACGACACCACCAGCTTCGAACAACTGGCCGAGATTCCGGCTCAGGCGCCCAGCGGCATCTTCTTCTCCTCACGCGCGCATCGCTTCGGGCTATGAACATGACTCGGCCGGCACAGATCCGTCATTCCCGCGAAGGCGGGAATCCAGTTCATACATCTGTTGCGCTTATCTCTGGATTCCCGCCTTCGCGGGAATGACGACGGGAGACATCATGACGCCCAAACTTACCCCCCTCGACTTCGCCCTGGTCAACGACTGGCAGCGCGACTTCCCGTTGACTACGCGCCCCTACGCTGAACTGGCGCAGCGACTCGGCATGGCGGAAAGCGAGGTCATCAATCGCCTGCAAGCACTCAGCGCCGATGGCACGATTTCCCGCATCGGCGCGGTGTTCCGTCCGCATACGCTGGGCTGGAGCACGCTGGCGGCGGTGGCGGCACCGGAGCATCGGATCGAAGCGGTGGCGCAGGTCATCAACAGCTACACCGAGGTCAACCACAACTACGAGCGCGAGCATGCGTTCAACCTCTGGTTTGTCGCCACCGCGCCCAATCGCGAACAGGTTGAATCGGTACTGACGGAAATCGGTCAGGCTGCCGACAGCCCGGTGCTCAACCTGCCAATGCTGGAAGATTTCCACATCGACCTCGGTTTCGATCTACGCACCGGAGCAAGTCAAGCCGGACATCAACGCCGTCCCCACCTCGACCCGGCAAGACGCCAGCAGGAAGCAGTCACCCCGCCCACGCTGGAAGCCGCCGATTACGCGCTGGCGGCCGCGCTGGAAGGTGGCATCACGTTGTCGCCACAGCCTTATGCGGTACTGGCGACGCGACTCGGAAGCAACGAAGAAGCCATCCTGCTTCGCCTGCAGCGGTTGTTGAAGCTCGGCGTCATCCGCCGCTTCGGTGTCGTGGTTCGGCATCGCGAACTTGGCTATGCCGCCAATGCGATGGTGGTCTGGGATGTGCCGGACAACATCGTGTCGGATGTCGGCCGCAAGATCGCCGGCCAGTCTGCCGTCACCTTGTGTTACCGCCGCCCGCGCAGTCTGCCGCACTGGCGCTTCAATCTGTTTTCCATGCTGCATGGCCAGAACCGTGAAGCCGTGCTGGCGGAAATCGAGCGCATGCGTGAATCGCTCGGCCTGCAAAACATCGTCTGCCAACCCCTGTTTTCGCGCCGTCGCTTCAAGCAATGCGGCGCCCGCTACTCGCTGGCGGCGAAAGAAGAACAGGCCATCGCGGCATGAGCCGGACTCGTATGCCGCGCGCGGCCACCCCTTCGCCCGCCAGTTTGCGCGCCCACCCTGGACCGGCAGCCGAACAGGACAAGCCGGTGCTGACCGATATCGACCGTCGTCTGATCAATGCCTTTCAAGGTGGCTTTCCGATCTGCGAACGACCTTTTCAGGTTGCCGCCGCAAGCCTCGGCATCGACGAAGACACTTTGATCGCCCGCATCGATGCGCTGTTACAGGCCGGTGTGCTGACCCGCTTCGGGCCGCTGTTCAATGCCGACCGCATGGGCGGCGTCAACGTGCTGGCGGCGATGGCGGTGCCGGCAGCCGAGTTCCAGCGCGTCGCCGATTTCGTCAATCTGCAACCGGAGATCGCCCATAACTACCGACGTGAACATGCGCTGAATCTCTGGTTCGTCGGCGCATCGGAATCCGCGCAGAAAGTCTCAGACGCGTTTGATTACATCGAATCGATGACCGGTTTGCCGGTTTATCGCTTTCCCAAGGAACGCGAGTTTTTCGTTCAACTCATGCTGGAAGCCTGAGTTGATTCACCACTTGTTGCATTAACTCAAAGGAAACAACATGTCCGAAGCCACGCTGTATCAACGTCTCGGCGGTTACGACGCCATCGCCGCCGTTTGTGCCGATCTGCTGCCCCGCTTGCAGGCCGATTCGCAACTGGGTCGTTTCTGGCAAAACCGCGGCGAAGATGGCCTCAAGCGGGAATACCAGTTGCTGGTCGATTTCATCTGCAACGCCGCCGGCGGCCCGATGTATTACACCGGCCGCGACATGGTGCTGTCGCACAAGGGCATGCGCATCAGCAGCAGTGATTGGGACATTTTCATGCG
>CAZUSF010000057.1:0-2070 GCA_964623355.1 uncultured Thiobacillus sp.
TTCCGAACAGGACCGTGAAACGCCCCAGCGCCAATGATAGTAGGCATCTCGCCCGCGAAAGTAGGTCATCGCCAGACTCCCAACCCTAAACGCCCCGCTTCGCGGGGCGTTTTACTTTGTACTTGCCTATCAGGTTAACTATCCGTTGTATTGCGTCTCTTGAGACGTTTCATCGGTAACCGTATAATTCGCACTCTTTTAATCAAGCGGGATGGGCGAGAGCCTGTCCCGCTTGTCACATCTGGACCAGGGGTTATCTTGTCTGCCTTCGTGCCTGCGATTTTGGTTTTAGCCGATGGTACGGTTTTCCGTGGTTATGGAATTGGCGCCGAGGGTATCGGCGTTGGCGAGGTGGTTTTCAACACCTCGATGACCGGCTATCAGGAAATTCTTACGGACCCTTCCTATTGTCGACAGATCGTTACCTTGACCTATCCGCATATCGGAAATGTCGGTACGAATTTGGAGGATGTTGAATCTAGCCGGATTCATGCATCGGGTTTGATTATTCGTGACCTTCCGTTGGTCGCAAGCAATTTCCGCATGACTCAAACGCTGACAGACTATTTGAAAGCAAATAATGTAGTCGGGATTGCCGGAATAGATACACGCAAGTTGACCCGGCATTTGCGGGAAAAGGGTGCGCAGAACGGATGTATTTTCGCTGGCAGGGTTGATGAAGCCGAGGCATTGGCACGAGCACAGGCTTGCCCAAGCATGGCTGGGATGGATCTGGCCAAGGTAGTGACCTGTGATACCTCTTATGAATGGCAGGAAGGCGAATGGAGGTTGGGTAAGGGATTTGAGCAACCAGGCCCATCTCGATTCCATGTGGTTGTTTATGACTTTGGGGTGAAACGAAACATCCTGCGCATGCTTGCAGGGCGAAACTGCAAAATTACCGTAGTTCCCGCGCAAACGCCGGCACATGAAGTTCTGGCAATGAAGCCGGATGGCGTTTTCCTTTCGAACGGTCCGGGAGACCCGGAACCCTGTGATTACGCGATTCGAGCCATTCAGGAAGTGCTGGAAGCGCGTATACCCACTTATGGAATTTGTTTGGGACACCAGTTGCTAGGTCTCGCCTCGGGTGCGAGGACCGTAAAAATGAAATTTGGTCACCACGGAGGCAATCATCCGGTACAAGACCTGGACAGCAAACGTGTGATGATCACCAGCCAGAATCATGGTTTTGCGGTCGATATCAACAGCTTGCCTAATGATTTACGGGTCTCCCATGTGTCTCTGTTTGATGGCTCGCTTCAGGGCATCGAACGCACTGATGTGCCGGCATTCAGTTTTCAGGGGCATCCTGAAGCAAGCCCCGGGCCGCATGATGTTGCCTATTTGTTCGATCGGTTCATCAAATTAATGCAAGAAAACAGCGCACGAAATGCCTAAGCGTAACGACATCAAAACCGTACTGATCATTGGTGCCGGCCCGATTGTTATCGGTCAGGCCTGCGAGTTCGATTATTCCGGCGCACAAGCCTGCAAGGCCCTGAAAGAAGAGGGTTATCGCGTCATTCTGGTGAACTCCAACCCGGCCACGATCATGACCGATCCGGAGATGGCCGATGCGACCTACATCGAACCGATCAACTGGCAGACGGTGGAACGTATTGTTGAGAAGGAACGGCCGGATGCGATCCTGCCGACCATGGGCGGGCAAACTGCGCTGAACTGTGCGCTTGATCTGGCCAAGTTCGGAGTGTTGGAAAAATACAACGTCGAGTTGATTGGTGCTTCAAGAGAGGCTATCGACAAGGCGGAAGACCGCGAGAAATTCAAACAGGCGATGGCTCGGATCGGCCTGGCCAATCCCAGGTCGTCGTTGGCTCACAGCCTGGAAGAGGCGGTTCAGATTCAGGCCGGTATTGGCTTTCCGACCATTATTCGCCCTTCGTTCACGATGGGTGGAAGCGGTGGCGGCATTGCCTACAACATGGAAGAGTTTCTGACCATTTGCGACGGGGGTCTGGAAGCCTCGCCGACGCGTGAATTGTTGATTGAAGAATCGCTGATTGGGTGGAAAGAATTCGAGATGGAGGTGGTTCGCGACCGTGCGGA
>CAZUSF010000057.1:2170-10684 GCA_964623355.1 uncultured Thiobacillus sp.
GCCCTGGCTTCAAAAGCGACGGGTTTCCCGATTGCAAAAGTTGCCGCCAAACTGGCCATTGGTTACACCCTTGATGAACTGAAAAACGAAATTACCAATGGCGCGACGCCAACTTCGTTCGAGCCATCGATCGACTATGTGGTAACCAAGATTCCTCGTTTTGCCTTCGAAAAGTTTCCTCAGGCCAACGACCGGCTGACTACGCAAATGAAATCGGTTGGCGAAGTCATGGCGATCGGCAGAACCATGCAGGAATCCTTGCAGAAGGCATTGCGCGGTCTCGAAACCGGCGTCGATGGTCTTGATGAAAAATCGACCGATGAAGATGAAATCAAGGCGGAAATGGGCAATCCTGGCGCTGAAAGGCTCTGGTTTGTTGCAGATGCTTTCCGCTTGGGCATGACGTTTGACGATATTCAACGCATCAGCAAGATAGACCCCTGGTTCCTTGCCCAGATCGGAGATCTGGTCGCTCAGGAACAAGCACTTAAAGGTCGTGAACTGGCTCATGTCAGCCGTGATGAATTGTTCGCTCTGAAGCGAAATGGTTTCTCTGATCGCCGTTTGGCCAAGCTGCTTGGCACCGATCAGCATGCAGTTCGCGCCCGGCGTTGGGATCTAGGGGTGCACCCGGTCTACAAGCGGGTTGACACCTGCGCGGCTGAATTTGCGACCTCGACGGCCTATCTGTATTCGACCTATGAAGAAGAGTGTGAGTCGCTTCCTTCCGATCGCAAGAAGATCATGGTGCTCGGTGGTGGTCCGAACCGGATCGGTCAGGGCATCGAGTTCGACTATTGCTGCGTCCATGCCGCGCTGGCGATGCGTGAGGATGGTTATGAAACCATCATGGTCAATTGCAATCCGGAAACCGTTTCCACCGATTACGACACCTCGGATCGCCTCTATTTCGAGCCGCTGACCCTGGAAGATGTGCTGGAAGTGGTGCGCATCGAGAAACCGGTGGGCGTCATTGTCCAGTACGGTGGCCAGACACCATTGAAACTGGCGCGTGATCTGGAAAAGAACGGTGTCCCTATCATCGGAACGACACCGGATGCGATTGACCGCGCGGAAGATCGTGAACGATTCCAGCAGATGATCAACGAACTTGGCTTGCTGCAACCGCCAAATCGTACCGCCCGCGCCGAAGATGAAGCGTTGCGTCTGGCAGCTGAAATCGGCTACCCCCTGGTGGTGCGTCCGTCGTATGTACTGGGTGGCCGGGCGATGGAAATCGTGCGAGAAGAAGCCGACTTGCAACGCTATATGCGTGAAGCGGTGAAGGTTTCGAATGACTCTCCGGTCCTGCTTGATCGATTTCTGAATGATGCGATCGAGGTTGATGTCGATGCGCTGTGTGATGGCGAAGCGGTGTTGCTGGGCGGCATCATGGAACACATTGAGCAAGCCGGCGTGCACTCTGGCGACTCGGCATGTTCACTGCCGCCTTACAGTCTGTCGGCGGCGATCCAGGATGAATTACGCCTGCAGACCGTTGCAATGGCGAAAGCGCTTGGTGTGGTCGGACTCATGAACGTCCAGTTCGCCATCAAGGGCCAGGGCGATGAAGCCCGGGTCTATGTTCTCGAAGTCAATCCAAGGGCTTCGCGAACGGTGCCCTATGTTTCCAAGGCGACTGGCCGTCCGTTGGCAAAAATTGCGGCGCGCTGCATGGTTGGGCAATCCTTGGCATCTCAGGGTGCGACCAAGGAAATCATTCCGCCTTATTTCTCGGTCAAGGAAGCCGTTTTCCCGTTCCGTAAATTCCCCGGAGTGGATCCTCTGCTTGGCCCGGAAATGAAATCGACGGGTGAGGTGATGGGGGTTGGCGAAAGTTTCGGCGAGGCTTTCCTGAAATCGCAGTACGCCGCCAGCGTTAAATTACCCCGCCAAGGCAACGTGTTTGTCTCGGTGCGTAATCCAGAGCATCCGCAGGTCGCCGAAATCGGCATGAGATTGCACGAACTCGGCTTCAAATTGTTCGCCACACGCGGCACCGCGAAAGCCATCGAGGAGGTCGGCGTGCCGGTGACGCGGGTCAACAAGGTGGCGGAAGGGCGGCCGCACATCGTCGACATGATCAAGAACAAGGATATTCAATTGATCATCAACGTCGTTGAAGACAAACGTGCGGTGAAGGACTCCTTTGCGATCCGTGCCGCTGCACTCAGCCAGAACATTCCCTATTTCACGACGTTGGCTGGCGGCAAGGCCGCTTGTCTTGGCATGCAGGAGCGACGGGAGATCACCGTCTATTCCCTGCAAGAGCTGCATACGCGTCTGCACTGATTCGAGGTAAATCAAATGACAAAAGTACCCCTGACGGTAGTCGGCGCGGAAAAGCTGCGTAATGAATTGCAACGCCTGAAAAGCGTCGAACGGCCGAGTGTGATCGCGGCGATCGCCGAGGCGCGTTCGCATGGCGATCTGTCGGAAAACGCCGAATATGACGCGGCGAAGGAAAAACAGGGTTTTATTGAAGGCCGCATCAAGGATCTGGAAGGCAAGCTCGCCAATGCACAGATCATCGATCCGACGCACCTTGATGTCGAAGGCCGTGTCGTGTTTGCCGCGACGGTTGAATTGGTCGACGCTGAAACCGGGGAAGAAGTCCGATATCAGATCGTCGGTGACGATGAAGCCGATATCAAACAAGGCAAGATTTCCGTTGGATCTCCGATTGCACGCGCATTGATCGGCAAATACGCTGGCGATGTCGCCGATGTGCATGCGCCCGGCGGCTTGCGCCATTACGAGATCGTCGACGTCCACTACATTTGAACGCTGCATCTGACCGCTGAATCTGACGTGAGACGGCTACCTGATCTTCTGGCTGCCTGGGCGCTGACCTTATGGGTCGGCGGGCTCTGGGCAATCGGTTATCTGGCGGCGCCGATGTTGTTCTACAACCTCGACGATCGCATGTTGGCCGGCATGCTGGCCGGCAAGATGTTCACCGGCATCGCCTGGATCGGCATTGCATGCGGCATCTGGTTGTTACTGTTTCGCTTTGTACGGTTTGGCGCCAGTGCTCTGAAACAAGCGTATTTCTGGATTGTCTTGCTGATGCTGCTACTGACCCTGGCCGGGCATTTCGGTATTCAACCGATCATGGCCCAGCTCAAGGAAGCGGCCTTGCCGAAAGACGTCATGCAAAGCCTGTTTCGTGACCGTTTTGCCACCTGGCACGGCGTTTCCAGCGTGGTCTACCTGATCCAGAGCCTGCTTGGGCTGGCCCTGGTCGCCAAACAACATTCACGGTAGGCGAAGCTTCGGTTTCTGCGCCGGTCGATAGATCAACAACAATTTTCCGATATGCAGCACCGGGGCTGCGTTCAAGGTTTGACACAATTGCGCCAGATAAGCTTCACGCGCCTCGCGGTCATCACCCAGAACGCGTATCTTGATCAGTTCATGCGCGGCCAGTGCACATTCGGTTTCCTTGATGACGGCTTCACTCAGCCCGTGTGAGCCAATCATCACCACCGGTTTCAAATCGTGGGCCTGGGATTTGAGATATTTGCGCTGTTCTACGGTTAATTCGAGCATTCGGCTTCCTGTCAAAGGTGCGAAAAAAGGGAGCGATAGTAGTCCATGAGGTGTACTGAGTGAAACGGCAAGCTAAAAGTCGCGTCTGGCACCAACGCCATGTCAACGATTTCTACGTCAAACAATCGGTTGAGCAAGGTTATCGCTCGCGTTCGGCGTACAAGTTGATGGAGATCGATGATCGTGATCGGCTGTTGAAGCCGGGTAGCGCGCTAGTCGATCTCGGTTGCGCGCCGGGCGGCTGGTGCCAGGTTGCGCTGGAGCGCATGAAAGGCCAGGGCCGCATCGTTGGTATTGATCTGCTCGAAATGGTCGGACTGAATGGCGTCGATTTCCTTCAAGGCGATTTCACTGAACAAACGACCTTGAACGAGTTGGTGGAACATTTGCATGGCAAGAAGGCTGATCTTGTATTGAGCGATATGTCCCCCAATATCACTGGGGTAATCAATTCGGATCAGGCGCGCATCTACTACCTTGCCGAATTGGCGCTGGAGTTTTCTGCAAACTGGTTGAAACCGGATGGTATTTTTCTGGTCAAGGTATTTCAGGGCGCGGGATTCGAGGATTACATGAAACAGATGCGTAGCGTTTTCAAGTCTGTCATGGTGCGTAAACCAAAAGCATCGCGCGATAGTAGCCGCGAGGTGTATTTGCTGGGCCGGGGTCTGAAGCTGGACGACTCGATTGAACATGAGCCGAAATTCGACTAACTTCACCCTTCACTGCGGCAGTTGTGCCACAAAGGAGTCAAATTGAATAATCTTTTCAAGAATGTCGGTATCTGGCTGATTATTGCGCTGGTGCTGATGACCGTGTTCAACCAGTTCAACACGCGTCAAACCGTGCAGTCGCAGATCGACTATTCGACCTTCATCGAGCAGGTCCGACAGGGTCAGGTCGCCAAGGTCACGATCGAGAACCACGTGCTGCGCGGCGTCGGCGTCGATGGTCGGCGCTTCACCACCTACTCGCCGTCCGATCCGTGGCTGGTTTCCGATCTGCTCAAGGCCGGCGTCCAGGTTGAAGCCAAGCCGGAAGAGCAGCCGTCGATGCTGATGAGCATCTTTGTTTCCTGGTTCCCGATGTTGCTGCTGATCGGTGTCTGGGTCTTTTTCATGCGCCAGATGCAAGGCGGCGGCAAGGGTGGCGCGTTCTCGTTCGGCAAGAGCAAGGCGCGTCTGCTCGATCAGGACAGCAATCTGGTCACCTTCGCCGATGTCGCCGGTTGTGACGAAGCCAAGGAAGAAGTCGGCGAACTGGTCGAGTTCCTGCGCGATCCGTCGCGCTTCCAGAAACTCGGCGGCCGCATTCCGCGTGGCGTGCTGATGGTCGGCTCGCCGGGTACCGGCAAGACGTTGTTGGCCAAGTCGATCGCCGGCGAAGCGAAGGTGCCGTTCTTCTCGATTTCCGGCTCCGACTTCGTCGAGATGTTCGTCGGTGTCGGTGCCGCACGGGTGCGCGACATGTTCGAGCAGGCCAAGAAGCAATCACCCTGCATCATCTTCATCGATGAAATCGATGCGGTCGGTCGTCAGCGCGGCGCCGGCATGGGCGGCGGCAACGACGAGCGCGAGCAGACCTTGAACCAGTTGCTGGTGGAAATGGATGGTTTTGAAGCAAGCGTCGGCGTCATCGTCATCGCCGCCACCAACCGTCCCGACGTGCTTGATCCGGCGTTGCTGCGTCCGGGCCGTTTCGACCGCCAGGTGGTGGTGCCGTTGCCGGACATTCGCGGTCGCGAGCAGATCCTGTTTGTGCACATGCGCAAGGTGCCGATGTCGCAGGACGTCAAGGCCGACATCATCGCGCGCGGCACACCCGGTTTCTCCGGCGCCGATCTGGCCAATCTGGTCAACGAAGCGGCGTTGTTCGCCGCGCGTTCCAACAAGCGCGTGGTCGACATGGAAGATTTCGAACGCGCCAAGGACAAGATCATGATGGGTGCCGAGCGCCGCTCGATGATCATGCCGGAGGAAGAGCGCAAGAACACCGCCTATCACGAATCCGGCCATGCCGTGGTCGCCAAGCTGATGCCGAAGACCGACCCGGTGCACAAGGTCACCATCATCCCGCGCGGTCGCGCGCTGGGTGTCACCATGCAGTTGCCGACGGAGGATCGCTACAGCCAGGACCGCGTACGTCTGATGTCGACCATTGCCGTGTTGTTTGGTGGCCGGATTGCCGAAGAATTGTTCATGAACCAGATGACCACCGGCGCTTCCAACGACTTTCAGCGCGCCACCGATCTGGCGCGTCGCATGGTGACCCAGTGGGGCATGTCCGATGCACTGGGCCCGATGGTCTACGGCGAAGAGGAAGGCGAGATTTTCCTCGGTCGCTCGGTCACCACGCACAAGAGCGTGTCCGAGGAAACCATGCGCAAGGTTGACGAAGAAGTCCGTCGCATCATCGATGAGCAATATGCGCTGGCGCGCAAGACGCTGGAAGAGAATCGCGACAAGGTGGAGCGCATGACGCGCGCCTTGCTGGAATGGGAAACCATTGATGCGGAACAGATCGACGCCATCATGGCCGGTGAAGAGCCGCATCCGCCGAAGCCGGTGACGCCGCCGGTCAGCAGCGCCAGCAATCCGCCGCCGAGCGGCCAACCCGAAGCGCCGGAGCCGACCACAACCCCGGCTGAAGAGGCTTGATCCGCTGATTGCGGCATGCAGATCAGGGGCGGCTTTTGCCGCCCCTGATCATTTCCGCCACATGCTTGAGCGTGCCTGAGTGTCCCTATCCATGTCCTATTTTCAATGCGGGCGTTATCGCTTTCTTCTGTCGCAACCCTTGGTCATGGGCATCGTCAACGTCACCCCGGATTCCTTTTCCGATGGCGGACACTATTTCTCGACCGAACGCGCGATTGAACACGGCCTTAAATTGAAGGCCGAGGGCGCCGATCTGCTCGACATCGGTGGCGAATCGACCCGACCGGGCAGTGCGCCAGTCAGTGTCGAGGCGGAGATCGCCCGTGTGATCCCGGTGATTGAAGGCTTGCGCGGTGCCGATATCGCGCTTTCAGTCGACACCATGAAACCTGAAGTGATGCGTGCCGCGCTGGCCGCCGGCGCCGACATGATCAACGATGTGCATGGTCTGGAGGCGGCGGGTGCTTTGGCTGCAGTGGCCGATTCCGATTGCGGCCTGTGCGTCATGCATATGCGCGGCATGCCGGCAGACATGCAACACGATCCGGCCTATGCGGATGTGGTGGCGGAAGTGGCGGGTTATCTGCAACAGCGACAGCAAGCCGCGCAAGCGGCTGGAGTAGACCCGCGGCGTCTACTGATTGATCCCGGTTTCGGTTTTGGCAAAACCCTGGCGCATAACCTCGCGCTATTCAAGAATCTCGGCGAAATGGCCGATATCGCGCCAGTCCTGGTGGGTGTGTCGCGCAAATCATTTCTCGGCAGCCTCACCGGGCGACCGACGCAAGATCGGCTGTTGCCCAGTGTCATTGCAGCATTGCTGGCCATGCAGGGCGGGGCTTATGTGGTGCGGGTGCATGATGTACGGGAAACGGTGGAAGCCATGCGGCTGTGCCAGGAATTAACGGATCATCAAACAGATCATCAATTGGGAGTAAGACAATGAGCAGAAAGTATTTCGGCACCGATGGTGTGCGCGGCAAGGTCGGCGATGAGCCAATCACACCGGATTTCGCCATGCGCCTGGGTTACGCCGCAGGCAAGGTGCTGGTCGCCGCCGAGCATGATGCCTTGCACGGCGAGCATCCCGCCGTGCTGATCGGCAAGGACACGCGCATCTCCGGTTACATGCTGGAATCGGCGCTGCAAGCCGGCTTGACGGCGGCCGGCGTCGATGTCCGCCTGACCGGACCGATGCCGACGCCGGGCGTCGCCTATCTGACCCGGGCGCTGCGCTTGCAGGCGGGGGTGGTGATTTCCGCCTCGCATAATCCGTATGAAGACAACGGCATCAAGTTCTTCTCGGCGCGCGGCGCCAAACTCCCGGACGAAGTCGAACTGGCGATCGAGGCGGCGCTGGAGCAACCGATGAAGACCGCTTCTTCCAAGCAGTTGGGCCGGGTCAAGCGCGTAGAAGCGGCGGCTGCGCGTTATATCGAATTCTGCAAAAGTACGTTCCCTACCGACATGGACCTGCGCGGCATGCGCATCGTGGTTGATTGCGCCAATGGCGCCGCGTATCACATCGCGCCGCATGTGTTCCATGAACTGGGTGCGGATGTCATTGCCATTGGCAACGAACCGAACGGCTTCAACATCAACAAGGAATGCGGCGCCACGCATACCGACGCCCTGTCGCGCGCGGTGCGCAAGAATCGCGCCGATGTCGGCATCGCGCTGGATGGCGACGGCGACCGGCTGATGATGAGCGATGCCAACGGCGTGGTCATGGATGGCGACAAGCTGATCTACGCGATTGCCCGCTATCGCAAGGAAAGCGGTCAGGCGCTGGGTGGCGTGGTCGGCACCTTGATGACCAATCTGGGTGCCGAACTGGCCTTGAAAGCGCTGGGCTGCGATTTCAAGCGCGCCAAGGTCGGCGACCGCTATGTGCTGGAACTGATGCAACAGAACGGCTGGCTGCTCGGCGGCGAAGCTTCCGGCCATATCCTCTGCCTGGACAAGCACACCACCGGCGACGGCATCGTCTCCGCGCTACAGGTGCTGCGGCGTTGCGCGGTACTGGACGCAGCTTGGCGGATTACACCCGCGATTGCCCGGCCTATCCGCAGATTTTGCTGAATGTGCGGGTCGCCAAGGGTTTCAAGACCGACGGCCACCCCGGCGTGGCGCAAGCTGTGGCGGAGGTGGAAGCCGAACTGGGCGACACCGGTCGGGTAGTGCTGCGCGCCTCCGGCACCGAGCCGCTGATTCGCGTCATGGTGGAAGGCCGCGATGAAGCGCAAGTCAGGCGGACGGCTGATCACATTGCCGATGCCGTGCGAATCGCTGCAGGAGTATGAAT
>CAZUSF010000058.1:0-10631 GCA_964623355.1 uncultured Thiobacillus sp.
CTTCAGCAGCAGAAGCCGCTGCTTTGGTGCGTTTAGCCATGTTGTTTCCTCGTTGGGTACTTGTTGTTTGCTTATCTCACCCATCAAAAGCCTGCCTGAACAGTCGCGATGTTTGCCACAGATTGCAGCTGATTGTCACAACAGTTTGCGTCGTCTTAGGCTTGACGCAAATTCAGGTTGAAATTCAGTTCTTCTCCTAGAATTAATTATGTTCCTGGGGATAGATAATGGTGTTCATAAATAACGTTTGGCTCGCCGGAGGGAAAACGTGTTGACCGGGAAATCTGCGTTGGATGGGAGCGAACTGCGCCGCCGTGCCGAAGACCAACTGGCTTCAAGCGGACTTCCCCAGATACCCATCGATGTTGATGTGAGCAAGCTGGTGCAGGAACTGGAAATTCACCAGATCGAGCTGGAAATGCAGAACACCGCGTTGCGCCAGGCATATGACGAACTGCAACAGGCGCAAGAACGCGCCGCTTGGCGTTATGCCGATCTGTATGAATTTGCGCCGGTGGCTTACCTGACGCTGAGTGGCGACGGCAAGATCAGCGCCGCCAATCTGACTGCGGCAACCTTGCTTGGCATCGAGCGCGAGAGGCTGTTCAGGCACCATTTCGAAGATTTCGTGCGGCTGGTGGATCGGGACAAATGGCAGTTGATGTTGCAGCGGGCTTTGGCCGCTGCTGAAGATCATGTGTTCGATCTGGCGCTGCGTCGCGCCAATGATGCTTTCTGCCAGGTGCAGGTGCATTGCCATCCAGTCCATCTTGCCGACGGGCTACCGACAGTGCGCCTGACGCTGACCGACGTCACCGAATTGAAGCGCACTACGGATGCGCTGGACCAAAGCCGGCATGAACTGGAAAAGCGAGTGGAGGAACGCACGCTGCAGATTGCCCAGCTGAATCGCGAACTGGCGCGCCGGACCGAGGCCGCCGAAGCCGCCAACCGCGCGAAGACCGCTTTCCTCGCCAACATGAGCCATGAAATCCGTACGCCGATGAACGGCATTCTCGGCATGGCCTACATGTTGCGCCGCAAGGACGCGACACCGGAACAGCTGAAGCGGATTGAGATCATTGAATCGGCTGGCAAACACCTGATGCGGATCATCAACGACATCCTCGATCTGACCAAGATCGAAGCCGGTATGGTGGTGCTGGATGCCAGGGATTTTTCTCTGCCCGACATGTTGCGCGAGGCCCTGGCGGTGATCGACCCGGCTTTGAAGGCGAAAGACCTGCATTTCCACGTCAGGATCAGCAGTCTGCCGAAGTCGCTCCACGGCGATCCAATCCGGCTCTCGCAGGCCCTGCTGAATTACCTGGGCAATGCCATCAAGTTCACCGAGCGCGGCGACATCACGCTGACCGGCAAAGTGCTGGAAGAATCCGAAACCGACTATCTGCTGCGCTTTGAAGTCAGCGATACCGGCATCGGCTTGACCAATGAACAACAGTCGCGGGTGTTCCGCGCCTTTGAGCAGGCCGACAACTCGACCACCCGCAAGTACGGCGGCACCGGTCTGGGCCTGGCGATCACCCAGCGCATTGCGCAACTGATGGGCGGCGAGGTTGGCGTCGAAAGCTCACTCGGGCAGGGCAGCCTGTTCTGGCTGACCGCACGTCTGGGCAAAAGCAGCGAGTTGCCGGAAGTGGCCAAAGATATGCTGCTGGCAGATGTGGAAGATCGCTTGCGGCAGGCGCATGCCGGCGCCAGGGTGTTGTTGGTGGAGGACGACCCGGTCAACCAGAATGTCGCCCTGATCCAGCTGCGCGACGTCGGCTTGCAACCTGATCTGGCGCAGAACGGGGTGGAGGCGGTGCGCATGGTGCAGGAAAACGAATACGCCGCCATTCTGATGGACATGCAGATGCCGGAAATGGGCGGCATTGAAGCGACCCAGGCGATCCGACAAATCCCCGGCCGCGACAAGGTGCCGATTCTGGCGATGACCGCCAATGTTTTCGCCGAAGACCGCGCCAGATGTCTGGAAGCCGGCATGAACGATTTCATCGCCAAGCCGTTTGATCCGGAGGTGTTGTTCACCGTTTTGCTGAAGTGGATGCGGCCGGCAGAGCAGATCGGCAGCAAGTAGCCCGGATTCCGCTACGCTGCATCCGGGCTACACGTCTGGTGAGCCGGCGAAGTTGTAGGAGGCTCCGCTTGCGGGCCGATTTCATGACGCTCGCGCCGCAAGCGGACGCTCCTACAACGTGGCTTCAGCGTCCACGATCAGGGGTTTGATTCCCCGGTCAGGGCGAGAAACTCGCGCAGTTCGAGCTTGAGCTGATCAAATTCCAGGCTGACTTGCTGCATCAGCGGCGCTGTTTCATCCATCCTGCCGGTTTTTGCGAGGCTTTCAATTTCGTTCAGATGTTGCGCCAGGGTCATGCCACCGATATTGGCGCAGCTCGATTTCAAACTGTGCGCGGCTTGTTTCATCGATTCGGCATCACTCAATGCCTGGGCGGAGACCATTCGTTCGAATAGGGCATCAGAACTTTCAAGGAAGATCTGGCCAATTTCGGTCGCCAGGCTGAGGCTGCCATCCGGGTCGAGTTCGCGATATTGCTCAAGCACCGTTCTGTCCAGCGCTGCGCTTTTTTGTGCTGCAGCTGGTGCGGTTGTTTCTGCCGTCGCCACAGCCTCTGCCGCTACCTGTGGCGGTAGCCAGCGGTTCAGTACCTGTTCGAGTTGGGCGCGGGTGTAGGGTTTGGCGAGATAGTCGTCCATGCCGACGGCGATGCATTGTTCGCGGTCGCCCAGCATGGCGTTTGCCGTCAACGCCACCACCGGCAATCGCCGCCGGTCGCCCGTCAACTCGTGTTGCCGCAGTGTTGCAGTGGCCTGATAGCCGTCCATCACCGGCATGTGGCAATCCATCAGGACGATATCGAAAGTCTGCGTTTGCAAGCGGGCAAGCGCTTCTTCGCCATTGTTGGCAATCTCGACGCCGAAGCCGAGATTGGCCAGCATGGCCTGGGCAACCTGTTGATTGATCACATTGTCTTCCGCCAGCAAAACCCTGCCGCGCAGGGCGATATTGGCGCGAACCGCCGGCCTGGTCGGCATCTCGCTCTGCGCCGCGCTGGCGCCGCTGACTGGTGCAGAGGTGACCTGTGACGAGGTGACCTGTGACGATGTAACCCGCGACGAAGAAACCAGCGCCGAGCTGATCACGTCGAACAGTTCGGATTGGCGGATGGGTTTGTTGACGCAGCGCAGGATGCCGGCGCGCTGGCGTTCTTCCTGTTTGCCGACGGCGTTGGTTGAGGTGAGCATGACCAGTTTTACTTTGGCCAGCGCCGGGTTGGCGTGGATTGCGCGGGCCAGTTGCAGGCCATCCATATTGGGCATGTGCATGTCGAGTATGGCGAGCGCGAACGGCGTGCCGGCGGCGTCCGCTTGCGCGATCGCTTTCAACGCCTGGGCGCCGCTTTCGACGCAGGTGGGTTGCATGCCCCAGCTGGCCAGTTGCAGTTGCAGAATCTCCAGATTGGTCAGGTTGTCGTCCACCACCAGCACCCGTACCTCATCGAGCCCGGGTAAATGGGTTGCGGATGAGGTTATCTCGGCTGACTTCGGCAGGATCAGATCGACCCAGAACCTGGAGCCACGGCCGACTTCGCTCTCGACGCCAATGCTGCCATGCATCAGTTCGACCAGACGCTTGCAGATCGCCAGGCCAAGACCGGTGCCGCCGAACTGGCGGGTAGTGGTGCTGTCGGCCTGGGCGAAATGTTCGAACACCAGGGTTTGCGCTTCCGGCTCGATACCAACGCCGGTGTCCTGCACGCTGAGATAGACCCGGCTGTCCGTTTCAGACTCCGAAAGCACGCTGGCGCGCACAACAATCTCACCCTGGTGGGTGAATTTGATTGCGTTGTTAAGCAGATTCGCCAACACCTGGCGCAGACGGAACGGGTCGCCGAGGATGGTCAGCGGGATGTTTGGCGGCGTCAGCTGGGTGGCCAGTTCGAGGCCCTTTTCGTCGGCTTGCTGAGCAAACATGGCGACGGTGTCTTCAATCAATTCGCCCAGGTTGAACACCACCGACTCCAGTTCCATATGGCCTGACTCGATCTTCGAGAAGTCCAGGATGTCATTGATGATGTTCAACAGATGCCGGCCGGACTTCAGCACCGAGCCGGCATAGTGCAGTTGCGTCTGGTCGAGCGGCGTATCGAGCAGTAATTCGGTCATGCCCAGCACGCCATTCATCGGGGTGCGGATTTCATGGCTCATGGTGGCGAGGAATTCGCTCTTCGCCTGGCTTGCCGCCTCGGCCAACGCCACCGCCGCTTTTAGTTCGACGGTGCGCCCCTCGACCAGATTTTCCAGGTTGTCGCGGTGCTGGCGCAGGCTTTCATCGCGCGTGTGAATTTCACCCAGCATGTCATTGAAACTGTCCACCAGATCGCCGATCTCGTCCTCGCTGGTGCGCTTGATGCGGAGGTCGTAGCGCTGCGTCTGGGCGACCTCGCGAGCTGTGCTGGCCAGTTCATGAATCGGTTGGCTGATGCGTTTCTGCAGACGCGTCGCCAGCATTACCGCAAGCAGGAAAACCGCCAGTCCGGCCAACAGGGTGCTGATCGTGTCCTGCCGGATTTGCGCCCACATCTCGGACAGGTCGATCACCATCGACAGGGTGCCCAGTGATTCATCGCCGGCATGCGTATGCATCGGCCAATCCAGGCGCAAACGCTTGGCGGTGAACGGCATTGCCTGGTAGATGTCTTGCGGTGCGCTGTTGAAAATCTCGCGCGGCGCATTCTGCGGATAAACCGCAAACACGTCGCCATTCGGCAGCACGATGCGCGAGGCCAGCACCTCGCTGCGCTCACGCAGGCTGGACAAGCTGGTCACCGCGGCCTCGTTGTCACCAAACACCACGGCAGACTCGGCATTCGCCGCCAGCACCTGCGCCATGCCGCGCAGTTGTTGCATCATGCTGGTCTGCTGGCGCAGGACGCCGGTGATGCTGAAGATCAGCAGCGCCAGAATCAGCACCAGCAGGGCCATGCCGGCGAGCATGCCGATCAGCCGCCGCTTTAATGAAGTGTTGTTCCGATTTGTACTCATGATGCTGGACGTGCTTTGTGCATTTGACCGGGTTGCATTGGCTGGGTAGGTTGGCCGCGCCATGAATTCAGGCAAGGATTCATGCTACCCCCTGTTTCATGGCAACACCTTCTCGGCAAGTTTCAGCAATTGGCTGCTCAACTTGATTCCGGCCTGGCGCGCGGCCCCCTGATTGATGACAAAACGAATGCGGCCATCACGCAAATTCAAACCAATGATGCCGCCCGCTTCAGCAAAATTGGGCGCATCGCTGATGCTCAAGACCGGATGCCTGGCGATCGTCTTCAGCACGCTGTCGAGGCGTTGCGAGTCCTCCGCTGCGATGAACAGCACATGACACGCCTGCCATTCAGCGGCACGCGCCGACGGACGAAGCTGAAGTGTCCGGCCTTGCACTTGCTGGCCCTGGAGTGCGCCAAGTCTGCCGGATAAGGGCTGCGAACTCAGGCTGCAAACCAGCAGTTCATTGCTCGACATGACGTTGTCCGGCCAGTCGGTGTATTTGGTGAAATTGAAGATGAAGCCGACCTTGGCCTTGTCTTCCGCGAGATTGTCGGCCTGTGCCTGCTGGACTGGCGGCAGCATGAGCAACAAGCCGACAGCCAGCGAGCCGAGAGTTCTGAACTTGAACATGCTTCAGAACCGCCAGTCTGCTTTCAGGTAAACGCCACGTTCGATCTCGCTTGTGGTGGAGAGAATGAAGCTGCTGCCATATTCCTGATGTGCACTGTCGAGCAGGTTTTGCCCAACCAGCGACAGTTCCAGATCCGGATTCGGCTTCCAGGCCAGGCGTAAATCCAGCGTGGTGTGTGCGGGAATGGCAAAGTTGTCGTTCTGGATGCGGCTGACATGACGCAGCCAGGCATCGCCATGCAGTGTCGAACTGAAATCCAGCGAGGCGCGCAGTGAAAGCATGTGCGTCGGCGTGGTGTCGGCATAGCCGCTGGGAAGATTGACTGGCGGCGCCCTGACTTCGCTGTCTTGATAGCTGTAGGCCGCCTGCAGACGCCATTCCGGTTGTGGCCGCCAGTCGAGCGACGCCTCGATGCCGCGTGCACTGGCGCGGTTGCGATTGCTGTTGATGGAGGGAATGAAGACATAGCCGCCGGGCTGAACAACGGGGACACCGGTAATCGCTGCGTCACGCAGATCGTTGTAGCGATAGGCGAAGGCGGCCAGGTCGAGGCTGAAGCTGGGACTCGGCTGATATCTCCAGCCCAGGTCCAGCGCATCCAGCTTTTCTTCGCTGGTCTCGCCGTTATCCATTTGCAGCGCGCTGATTGGCGGAAGCAGTGGGAGAAGCGGCAGATAAACCGTGCCACCGCGTTCGACGCGCGATGGCGTGCGGATGGCGCGCGCGGCCGACGCCCAGACGCTGTTGCGGCTGTCCGGTGTCCACAGCAGGCGCAGGTTGGGCTGCAATTCAAAGCCGGTGTAGTCGTTGTGCTCCAGCCGCGCACCCAGGCTGAGACGCCAGCGCTCGGGTTGCAGGGTGATCTCGTCCTGGATGTAGGCGCTGTAGAGCGAGGTGGACGCTGCGGTATCCGGCAGCGTGATCAGGCTTGAGGTGCGGATATCGTCCCGGCTGTAACGGTAGCCGAGGCCCCAGATCAGTTCCTGGCTGGCCGACGGATGCCGTGTTTGCTGGTACTCCAGGTCCAGCGTGGTACGCAGTTCGCCGAGGATGATGTGGTCATAGTCGGTGTGCTCCAGATAGACCTGAAAACTGTCCTGGCGGCTTGCCCTTGCGTCACTTTGGTTTGTGTTGTTTTCGCCCGCGCTACTTTCGTTTGTACCACTCTCCCAGCGGCCCAGAAGATGTCCGCCGGACAACGCCTGGGTATGCCGCACGGGGATGGCAGCTGGGGTAATCATCTGGATTTCATCGCCGGCATGTGATGAGTTCAGGCCACCCTGTAGCCGGAAGCTGTCCTGTCCAAGCTGGCGTTGGTAGCGGAAACCGGCGCTGCGCGTTTGCCAGTCATCGACGCCCTGATCGCCATTGGGAAGTTGCGCGGCATCGCTGTCATGCGCCTTGGCATACAGCTGGACTGCGCTGTCCGGGCCCGGCTTCCAGCCATAGCGCGCCATGCCGTAGCCGCGCAACTCGCTGCCCGCGGCCAGAGTCGCGCTGCCGCCCAGGGTGTCGAAGGCGGAGCGGGTGATGATGTTGATGACGCCGTTCACTGCATTGGCGCCCCAGGCTGATGCACCGGGGCCGCGAATGACTTCGATGCGTTCGATGTTTTCCAGCGGTACGTCGAGCGCTTCCCACAACACGCCGGAGAACATCGGTGAATACACGCTGCGTCCATCCACCAGCACCAGCAACTTGTTGCTGAAGCGGTCGGCCTGGCCGCGAATGGATATCGCCCATTTGTTGTTGCCGATGGCGGATACCTGGACGCCGGGCGCCAGGCGCAATGCCTCGGGAATGTTGGTGGCGCCGCTGCGCCGAATATCGTCTGCCTGAATTACAAACGCCGCCGCCGCCGTCTGCGACATCGGCTGGGCTTTGCGGGAGACGGAAGTCACCACGACCTGCATCAATTCTTCCAGGCTCAAGGCGAGCACGGATTCCATGCTGTCGGCTTCGATCTGTTGCGCCGCGCTGGCCGCACTGCTGCATAACAGGCCGAACAGCGTCGCGGCGAACCAGGCCGGCGGCTTTGAGCCAAACAGCGTCAAATTGATCGGGAGTGTGACTTTGAGGGGTAGTTGACGGGGTCTCATGTCGCTGCAATTCACATTGTCGAGATTAGCTTTATCGGCCTGGAATATTTTTAATGCAGTCTGAAAAGCAGGTATGAATGCGAAAAAATATGGCGACCGACAGGTGTCCATCCGACGCATCTTTGATCAACCTGGACGGACTCCGATGCATGCCGGATAGCTTGGCCAACGGCAATTCTCCAGCAGTTGGCGGTCGTGGCTGAGTCCGATGCGGTCTTCCGTGACGGCAATTGCGGCGATTTTGGCAATCTGGAAATGGTTGTCTTACCAGGTGTCGAAACCTGCTTGCGCAGCAGGCGTGCCAGTCCACCGAGATGCGAGTCGGCGACACAACGCGAGTCACGCAGCGGAAGTTCGCTTACCTGCAGCAGCGGCGTCACGTCCAGTGCTTCAAAGGATCAAAGCGGAATGTCGTCATTCGGTTTCGTGTGTTTGTCTATTCTTCAATAAAGGATATGCAAGGGGTGAGGTATGGCACGCCTCGAAATCGTGAAGAGGTGAGGTTGGCGGTGGTTCCGAACTGCGCGTCTGGCAGGCGCAATGCGTGGTGGATGTATGAACCATGCCGTCGTGCAGCCTTCCCCGCGCAAGCGGGCCGTTGCGTTAACCAGACAGAAGGGGGCATTGATATGCGCAAGTTCAGAATTCCTGATTTCCTGTTCTTTGGCAGTGGCACGCAAATCTTCGCTACCGAAGGAGCAGATCGCAGGATGGGCATCGGATGCTGCAAGCGCCTCATTCGTGTGTTGCTGATCGGCTTTGCTGGCTTCAGCGGTCTGGCCGGCGCGGCCGAACTGATTCCGTTGCCGCCGGCGCAAACGACGGGCGGTATGCCGCTGATGCAGGCATTGCAGGCCAGGCATTCGTCTCGCGACTTCAGTCCGAGGCCGTTGCCGGCGCAGCTGTTGTCCGATTTGTTATGGGCGGCGCAGGGCGTGAACCGGCCGCAAACCGGCAAACGCACGTCGCCCTCGGCGCGTGATTGGCGCGAAATCGATATCTATGTGACCCGGGCCGACGGGGTGTTCATTTATCAACCGAACACGCATGCGCTGCGCAAGGTGCTGGATCGCGATGTGCGGGCGTTGACCGGCCGGCAGGATTTTCCGGCCGAGGCGCCGGTGAATCTGGTCTATGTCGCCGATGCGCGCCGCATGCCCGATGCCGACCCGTCGCAACAGACGTTCTATGCCGCCACCGATACCGGTTTCATCGCCCAGAACGTGTACCTGTTCTGCGCATCGTCTGGCCTGGCGGTGGTGGTGCGCGGCGCACTGGACAAGGAGGCGCTGGGCGTGGCGCTCGACCTGGGGCCGCAGCAATGGGTCACGCTGGCGCAGACGGTGGGTTATCCGAAGTAACTGGATACAGCCGACAACGGTGTGGCATGGCGCAGGCACAACAAACAAAACGGCAAGACAGCATTTTCAGCGCTCGCGGCCTGACCAAGGTCTACCGCATGGGCGAGGTGGAAGTGCATGCGCTGCGCGGCATCGACCTGGATTTGTATGCCGGCGAACTGGTGGTGTTGCTGGGGCCTTCCGGCAGCGGCAAATCGACCTTGCTCAACATTCTTGGCGGCCTCGATACACCGAGCGCGGGCGAAGTGTTCTATCTGGAGCGCGAACTGTCGGCCGCCAGCGAGGACGAATTGACGCTGTTTCGCCGCCACCATGTCGGCTTCGTGTTCCAGTTCTACAACCTGATTCCCAGCCTCACGGCGCGAGAAAACGTGGCGGCGGTGACCGAGATCTCGCGTGCGCCGATGCGTCCCGAGGAAGCGCTGGCGCTGGTCGGGCTGGGCGAGCGGCTGGACCATTTTCCGGCGCAACTCTCCGGCGGCGAGCAGCAGCGCGTCGCCATCGCCCGCGCCATCGCCAAGAACCCGGCCGTGCTGCTGTGTGATGAACCGACCGGCGCGCTCGATTCGGCCACCGGCGTGATCGTGCTGGAGGCGCTGGAAAAGGTGAACCGCGAGCTGGGCACGTTGACTGTGCTGATCACCCACAACGCCGGCATCGCCGCGATGGCCGACCGGGTGATTCGCCTCTCCGACGGCCGTATCGTGGAAGAACAGCGCAACCCGGAAAAACTGCCGGCGCACGCGCTGAGCTGGTAATGCGTTGAACTGAAGATGCCATGACCGCCCTCAATCTCAAGCTGCTGCGCGACCTCTGGCACATGCGCGGTCAGGTGCTGGCGATCGCGGCGGTGATTGCCGGTGGTGTGGCGACGCTGGTGATGGCCTTGTCCACCTACGATTCCCTGCTCACCACGCGCGACCATTTCTATCGCGATTACCGCTTCGCCCAGGTGTTCACGACGCTGAAGCGGGCGCCGGAAACGGTGGCGGGTCGGCTGGCCGAAATCCCTGGTGTCGAGCGCCTGGAAACGCGGGTGGTGGCGCTGGTGAAGCTGGAAGTGGCGGGCTTCACCGATCCGGTCACCGGCGTACTGACTTCGGTGCCGAATCTCGGCGCGCCCCGCCTCAATGCTCTGCATCTGAAGCGCGGCCGCTGGCCGACACCCTACAGCGGCGATGAGGCGATCGTCAGCGATACCTTCGCCGATGCGCACGGCCTGCATCCGGGCGACCGCATTCATGCCGTGATCAACGGCAAGCGCAAGGCGCTGACGCTGGTCGGTGTCGCGCTGTCGCCGGAATACGTCTATCAGATCGCGCCGGGCGCGATGTTCCCCGACTTCAAGCGCTATGGCGTGCTGTGGATGGGCCGTCATGCGCTGGCCGCCGCCTACGATATGGAGGGCGCTTTCAACAGCGTCAGCCTGACGCTGACGCCGGGCGCCAA
>CAZUSF010000059.1:0-10621 GCA_964623355.1 uncultured Thiobacillus sp.
CGGCTGTAGCCGGTATTCTTCACAAACGCTTCGTTGACGTATTCCACGTTGGTATCGAGGTCGGTGATGACGATGCTTTCCGGACTTTGCTCCACCGCCAGCGCGAGTTTGCGTAATTGCGCCTCGGCAGCCTTGCGCTCGGTGATGTCCAGGGCATTGAAAATGACACCGCGCTCCAGATTCGCCGGGTCGATCGGGGTGCCGCTGAACAGCACGTCGATGACGCTGCCATCCTTGCGCAGGAAACGGGTTTCCAGCGTACTGATGCCGCGTTCCGTGATCTGGCGGTATATCTCGCGGCAGTCATGTTCGTATTCATCCTGGCTCGGAAAGATCAGGCGCGAATCATGGCCGATGAGTTCTTCCCAACTGAAGCCGAGCATGTCAAGGAATGTCTGGTTGGCCTCCGTGAACACACGATCCACCAGCGTACCGATACCGGTGGGCGAGGCGAGGAAAATGCCGCGCATCTTTGCCTCGCTTTCACGCAAGGCGCTCTCGGCGCGATGCTGACTGACGCTTCGCCAGAGGGCGTTGGTAATCAGTTGCAGGGTTTCCACATCCTCATCGCTGTAGTCTTCCAGCTTGTTGCCGACCCCCGCCATCATGCGCACCAGATCACCTTCGATGACCGGCAGACTGATCAGGCGTTGCAGATGGGCATGACCTTCCGGCAGGCCGTGCTTGTTCGGTGCGCTGGCATAGTCGTTGAACACCACCGGGGCGCGTTTGCGCAGGGCTTCGGCCCAGATGCCGGCCTGACTCAGCGGGTAATGGCTGTCGTAAGCCGCCTGGCAGTAGTGCTCCAGGGTGGCGCGCGACCAGGCCACCAGTTCGATGGTGATCTGATCTTCATTGACGATATGGATGAAAGCGATCTGGCTGTTGGTGAGTTGCTCGGCCAGTTCCATGCCGTATTGCATGAAATCGCGTTCGTTCAAGCGGTCGGCTGCACCGGGCAAGGCAAGCAGGGCTTCGGCGCGACGGGCTTGCAGGGCGAGGGCATGTTCGTTGCGCTTACGCTCGCTGATATCGGTATGGGTGCCCGCCATCCGCAGCGGTCTGCCGTCGCTGTCGCGTTCCACCAGGCGGCCCAGGGAAAGTATCCACTTCCATCCGCCGGACTGGGTTTTCTGCCTGAACTCGACCCGGTATTCCGGCAGGTGGCCAGCGATGTAGTCCTGATAGACCTGAGTCACCCGTTCCTGGTCCTCCGGGTGCAGGCGGGCAGACCAGGCGGCATTGGTTTCCCGAAAACTGGCTGGATCGTATCCCAGCATTCTGGCGTACTCCGGGCTGACGATGGCTTCACCGGTTTGCACGTTGAGATAATAGATACCCTGGTTGGCGGAGTTCAAAGCCAGCGTCAAGCGTTTCTCGCTTTCGCGCAGCGCCGCATTCGCAGCCTCGGCCTCCTCGCGCGCCTTGATCGCATCCTCAAGCAGGTTCAGCGACGCCAGCCTTGCCTGTTGCTGCGCCAAGCCGGCCGCCGCCTGACTCTCGCGCAAGGCTTGTTCGGCGGCTTGTCGGGCGCAGCGCTCGGCAACCTCGTTCTGGGCACGACGGATAGCTGGCGTCAGACGTGTCAGGTTGCCTTTCAACACAAAGTCGCTCAAGCCAAAGTGCAGCAGCTCGACAGCCTTTTCCTCGCCGACCGAACCGGATACCAGGATCACCGGCAGGTCGGGCGATTTGGCGCGGATGCGCTGGAATGTGGCGTGGAAATCCATGCCCGGCAAGTTGTAGTCGGACAGCACCACGTCCCACGGCTGCTCTAGCGCCGCGTCCAGCTCGCTATTGCTGGCGATGCGCGAGCAGCGAGCTGCCAGTCCCTGCTGCAACTGCCGCTGCAGCAGCATGAAGTCGGCCGGGTTGTCTTCAATGACCAGGATGTTCAGCGCGCGATCCATGGCGGTTTCAGCGCTCCGGCGGCGGTTGATTGGTGGTCAGCCCGGACAGGCGCGGCAGGCCGTCGCGCGCCACATCCACTATATTGGACACGCTGGCGCGGCGCGGGGAGCGCATTTCGTCTTGCGGGTTGTCTTCGACGAGGAGGATGGTTTTTTCGGTCATGGGGTTACTCCTGTATCGCTCGGGACGCCGGTGGCAGTCATCCATCCTATGGTATGTTCCTATCTCAGATTCCCATCTGGAGATGGACATGGAAGTGACTAACGTAAGCGGCCTGAAAAACAACCCGTCCGAGGCCCTGCGCAAGGCGCGCAAGGGGGTTGTCGTAGTGATGAACCGGGATGAGCCGGACGCGCTGCTGGTGCACCTGGAAAAAAACCAGTCCTGGTCTTTGCCCGGTGTGCGCGCCGCGCTGGCTACCGCACTGTTCCGCGACGGCAACCTGTCGCTCGGCCGCGCCGCCCGCCTGGCGGAAATGAGTTTGGCTGCATTCATGCAGCACCTTTCTCGCCTGAATATTCCCGTGATCAGCGGCAGCGATGAGGAAGTCCAACGCGATATGGATACGCTCGACGCATGGCTCGCCTCGTCCTGAGCGATGCCAGCCCGCTGATCGTCCTGGCGCGCGTGTCGGGAGTGTCCTGGTTGCGGGCGCTGTTCGGCGAGATCGTGATTCCCGAGACAGTGCGGGAGGAGATTCTTGACCGGGGCGTGTGGCAGGGGATGGAAGCCTTGCATGCGGCGATTGATGCCGGATGGCTGGTTGTTCGCCCCGATGGCGATGAAATACCTGAAATCCCGCAACTGGACGAGGGCGAGGCGGCCTGCATTCGACATGCGCTGCGCCACGACGGCCCTACCTTGATTCTGATGGATGAGCGGGCCGGTCGCGCTGTCGCTGGGGAATATGGTATTCAGGTGGCCGGAACCGCAGCCGTCATCGGGCAAGCCAAACTTCACGGCCTGATCCCCTCCGCCCGGGACGTCTTCGAGGAACTGCTGCGTGGCGATTTCCGCCTTTCGCGGGAAGTCATCCAGATTGTCCTGGCGAGGGTGAATGAACTCGAATAGTCGGCCTAAAGGCAGAGACTTCATGTCACCCTCGTCAGCGCGGCCGCCAAGCTGAAACAGAATGTCGCACCCCTGCCCGGTTCGCCGCGCGCCTCGATGACGCCGCCATGACGATGCACGATGCGCTGCACGGTGGCCAGGCCAATGCCGATGCCAGGGAATTCTTCTTGCCGATGCAAGCGCTGGAAGGGCTGGAACAGGCGGCTGGCGTGGGCCATGTCGAAGCCGGCGCCGTTGTCGGCGACACAGAAATAGTGCTGGCCTTGCCTTTCCTCGGCATATACGCGGATGCTGGCCGCCGCAGTCTGGCCGCTGTACTTCCATGCGTTGCTCAGCAGATTGCGCATCACGACTTCGATCATGCGCGCGTCGCCGTGCGCCCTGAGACCTGACTCCACCTTGCTCGTGACCTTGCGTTCAGGTTCACCTTGCGCCAGTTCGGCCAACTGGCATTCGGCCATGGCGGAAAGATTGACCACGTCATGCTCGAGTTCGCCGCATGTGCTGCGGGATAGCGCCAGCAGGCCATCAACCAGTTCGTTCATCTTGCGGCCGGCAATGTCGATCTGATCCAGGTACTGCCTGGCCTCGCCCGGCAACTGGCTGCCGTAATCCTCCTGCAGCGCCTGGCTGAAGCCGTTTATGGCGCGCAGCGGCGCGCGCAGGTCGTGCGAAACGGCATAGGCGAAACTGTCCAGTTCCTGGTTGGCGGCGGTGAGTTCGGCGGTGCGTTCGATCACCCGCTGTTCCAGGTGGGCGTTGAGGCGTTGGATATCGGCTTCGGCGCTTTTGCGCTGCTGGATGTCTTCTACAACCGAGATGAAGTAGTCGGGCGTGCCATCGGTTTTCCGGACCAGCGCGACGGTAAGGTTGATCCAGACCAGGCTGGCATCCTTCCGGATGTAGCGTTTTTCCATCGAGTAAGTCTCGATTTCCTTCGCCAGCATGCGCCGCACCTGGCCGAGGTCGATCTCAAGATCATCCGGGTGGGTAATGTCCTGAAAGGTCAGGGCGAACAGTTCCGCTTCGCTGTAGCCGACGATGTCGCATAGCCTGTGGTTGACCCGCAGCCAGCGGCCATCAGGCGCGACCAGCGCGATGCCGACGGCAGCCTGTTCGAATGTGGCGGTGTAACGAATCTCGCTGGAGGCAAGTTGCTTGCGTTCCCGCATCAGGGTTTCCGCCATGCTGTTGAAGGCAATGGCGAGTTGCCGAAATTCGCCGGGCAGGTCGCCGGCTCGACGCGAAAGATCACCGCTGGCAATGGCATTGACCGCTTGCTCCAGCGCTGCCAGCGGCCGCGTCATGTAGCGTCGAATCCCCAGCGCAAACACCAGGCCGAGCAGGACGATGAGCAGGACACTGCCACCAATCAGCGCAGTGAACTGGGCACGCGCCTGGGTAACCACGATAACGGCCAGCATCAGCGCCAGCACGCCGGTCAACAGCAGGAGCAGGCGTCGTTGCAGTCTCATCGGGTGTGTGCTGCAGGTTTCATTGCGGCGGCTCGGGTTCGGCAAAGCTGAGGTCGAACGGCGGTTCGCGGCCGAGTTCTTGCGCCAGCGTGTTGATATGGCGTTTGAGGTCGATCATGGCCAGCTCGCGTCCCACCATGGCGCGGTTGATTCGTTCCAGCTCATCGTTGCGACTCTTCATTTCCGCAGCTTGCTGGCGCAAACGGGTCTCGGCCTGTTTGCTTTCGGTGATGTCGTGCACGATGCCATAGAGGCCGATGACACGACCCGCGTCATCGTGCAGCGGCCCCTTGGTGGTAATGAATGAACGGAAGCCGTCGTGTGTCGGCACATCTTCCTGGATGTTCAGAGTGAGATTGGCATCCATCACTTTACGGTTGTCGGCCAACTGCCGCTGAGACACTTCGGGCGGATACAGGGTGGTTTCGTCTTTGCCGAGCACCTCGGCCTGGGGTTTCCCGACCAGCTTTTCAGCGGCACGGTTGAACAGGATGAAGCGGTTGTTCAAGTCTTTCGCGAAGATGGCGTCGCTGGAGCTGTCGGAAATGGTGGCGAGCAGATGCAGGGCGCGCAGACGTTCGCTCTGAGCTTGCTGCAGGTCTTGCGCAAATGCCAGTTGCTGGCGCTGGCGCAGTGTCATCAGTCCGGCGCCGGCTGCGAACAGCAGGAGCAATCCGCTGAGCACAATCCCGCTCACGTCGCGTCTGGCTTCGGCCATCATTTCCTGTCTGTCCAGCTTGGTCATCAGAAACCAATCGGTGCCGGGGATGGCGCGGGCAACGCCGGCGACTTCCTGGTTGCGGTAATCAACGCCCTTGATCAGTTGGCCCACTTTGCCGGGTTCGTTAAGGACCTGTGCGGCCAGAAATTGCGAGTTGGCCAACGGCAGACGCAGCTTCAGTAAGGCGTCGGCCTGGTGGCGCAACGGGCTGAGGTAAATAACGTGATCGCCATCGCGCTTGAACAGGAAGACGTCGCCACTGGCGGTAGGGACCGGCCAGGTGCCATGGGCGACGGGAAAGTAATTTTCCGCGTCGCTTTGCAGCACGATGATCGGGCCGGGTTGACCGCCAGGAAGAGCCAGGCGGAGAACGAAATCGAGGTGAATTCGACCGGCCGTATCCCGGTAAGGGCCGAGGCGGGTCGGATTGTCCGGGGTGGCGGTGGCCAGGAAACGCTTGATTTCGGCCGAGCCGATTTGATCAGTGGGCTCATTGGTCAGGACACTGGTGCTCCATAGCGGCGCGCCGTGTTCATCGAGCAGCAACACGCCCTGAAAAGAGCCTTCTTTGCGATAAGCGGAGAGGCGGCCAAACAGATCATCACGACTGCCGCGGTCGCCTTGTTGGCGCCAGTGCTGGTAAGCCGCGGGTATGGAGTGGCTGCTCTGCAACAGACGCGCGTCGCTCAAGCGTTCTCGCAGCCAAATGCTGACCTGTTCGGTTTTCAGCTTGGAGACCGCCTGCAAGCGGGCGACTTCGGCATGCTCCTTTTGTTCCAGCGTGTTCAGCGCCAGGCCGACGGTAATGCCGATGATGATCGCCGAGCCTGCCGCCAGCGGCAGCAGGAGGCCATGCAAGCTGGTGGTAACGGCCAGCGGGGCGGCAACTCGCCGTTGCAACAAAACATAAAGCAGCAGCGCAGTGGCGATAACGAAGGTGCCACCCTTGAGCATGTTGACCTGCGAGAACTGGGCGGGTACGCCCAGCAACCATCCCATGAACAGATCGGATGCAACGATCCAGGTGCTGGCTAGAACGGTATAGATCAGCGCGATGCGCAGCGGCGAGATCGGTCGGCGATCAACAGATTCGGTCATGGCTGAACCTATTTAGGGCGCCACTTCACGCGTCATCACGATAACGTCCGGCAATATCGATGAAGGCGTCAAATCCGGTCAGGAAAGCGTCTACCACATCCGGATCGAAATGCTGACCGCGCTCTTGCATGATCATGTCCCTTGCCAGATCCAAGCTCATCTCGGGTTTGTAAACACGTGGCGAAATCAAAGCATCAAAAACATCCGCCACCGCCATTAAACGTGCGGAGATTGGAATGGCTTCGCCGACCAAGCCATCCGGGTAACCGCTGCCATCCCATCTTTCGTGGTGCCAATGCGCGATTTCCTTCGCCAGGCGGAGAAATTCGACCGGACGCGCGGCATCGCGCTCGGCTTGCTCGATAGCTTCCGCACCCAATTTGGCATGCGTTTTCATGACTTGCCACTCCTCCGGAGTCAGCGGGCCCGGTTTGAGCAGGATCAGGTCCGGAATGCCGACCTTGCCGATATCGTGCAGCGGCGCGGAACGGTGCAGCAGATCGATATAGCGTTCATCCAAGGTATCGGAAAAACGTGGATGGTCGCGCAGCCGCACAGCAAGTTCGCGCACATAGCCTTGCGTACGCAAAATGTGATTGCCGGTTTCCGGGTCGCGCGTTTCGGCCAGATGCGCCAGCGCGCGAATACTGACTTCCTGGGTGATCTCGTTTTCCAGCATGCGGCGAGCGACCTCAGCTTCCAGAAAGGCGTTCTTGTTGGATAGCCAGTCGCGCGCCTGCTTCAGTTCCAGTTGCGTGCGCACCCTCGCCAGCACGATGGACGGCACCAACGGCTTGGTGATGTAGTCGACGGCGCCGGCATCGAGCCCGCGCAATTCGGCTTCAGGGCTATCCATCGCAGTGACGAAGATGACCGGGATGTCACGTGTCGCCGGATCGGCACGTAGATAGTCAAACACCTGATACCCATCCATGCCCGGCATCATCACATCCATCAGGATCAGGTCTGGACGCGGTTCACTGACCGCGATACGCAACGCCTTTTCCCCCGAAGTGGCGACCCGAATCTGGTAGTACGGCCGCAGCAACGAATCAAGCACAGTCAGATTCTCGACCGCGTCATCAACTATCAGGAGGGTATTCAGTGTGTTGTCCAGCATGGATTCGGCGAATCAACGTCTCTGACCAGGGGTGCGGATTAATTTATCGGCGGCTCGATCAGAATCTTCAACATTTATTGGCTGCATGCTAGGGATCACGCACTAATCGATTGCGCACGTTAACGGGGTGTTTACGGCGGGCACATTGCGTAGAAATTTTGCGTTGAGCTCCTGACGGAGTCCGCAGGGCATCGTCAAGCGGCTTTGTGTCGATCTCCATCGCCCCCCTTCCCACCATTGCTGCGGCTATAGCATTACCTCGCGTAAAAAACATTCACAGCCATTTTTCATTGTCATCAGCCTCAGGCTCCTAGCGCGGCGCAACCCTGACAGGGCGGAAACCGATTTTTTGCCAAGCTGTGTCGGCAGCGTAGGAATTGGCCCTGTAGAAGTTGGCCCAGCCAGGCCCGTCCGAGGCGCTGCCGCCACGATAGTTCTGGCTTCCGCAGTTGGTAATGATTTGACAATATGAATCCACGGTCCATTCTGCGACGTTGCCGATCATGTCGTACAAGCCGAAGGCGTTGGGTGGGTAGCGCCCCACCGGCGCGGAGTGGACGTAGCCGTCGATGCAGGTGAAATCCCCTTCGGTGTTGCTGCCAGGGTGACCTGCCTTGAAGCAACGGTCGCTCACGTTGGCGTAGCGACAGGCGGTTTCGATGTCATCGCCCCAGATCGCGCTGTTTGGGCTGTTGGCGCGTGCGGCATATTCCCACTGTGCGTCGGTGGGAAGCTGATAGACCTGCCCGGTGAGAGTGTTGAGCCAGTCGACATAAGCCTTGGCGTCCACCCCGCTGACGCAGACGGCAGGGTGTGTGTCGGACTGTGGCCGGCTTGGGCGGCGCCAGTCCTGCTCCGGTCCGTTGCATCGCCGGTCGACCTCCGCCGAGGTGCGGTGGCCGGTGACATCGACAAAGCGGCGGAACTGACCGACCGTGATCTCGGTGCGGGCGATGGCGAATGCGGGCATCTTGGCCATCTTGCCGTTGTCATCCATGTAACGGCCTGCGGGGAGAGTGACCATCTCTGGGCAATCGGGGCAGTCGCGGAATCCCTTGGGGAGACTGGCAGGCGATCGGACGTTTAAAGTTTCGGGATTGGATGCCCCGGGTTTGGGGGCATCCGGCAGATCATGGCAGGCGGGTAAGACATTCTTGGGTGCCGGTGGCTTTTCGAGGCTGTGCGCCAGCCTGAATCCCAGCGTGGGATAGCGGGGTGCACTGGATCGAATCCAATTCCAGAACCCTTCGGGAGCTTCGCCATCCCATGCCGTTCCTGCGGCTTTAAGATAATCGTCACCGGTACTCCCGGGGCTGCCTGTTTCCTCTACCCATTCCGAGACGTTGCCATGCAGGTCGTAGAGACCGAGCACGTTGGGCTTCTTCTGGCCGACGGGATGGGTGCGGCCGCCAGCGTTGCCCGCGTGCCAGGCATTTTCGTCGGCGGTACCGCTGAAGCCGGCCTCGAAGACGAGCCGCCATTCCTCGGCGGTAGGCAGGCGGTACTGCTTGCCCGTCAGCTGATTGAGCCTGGTGAGAAAGGCGCGGACGGTTTCCCCATCGATGCTTTCCACCGGGCAGTCGAGGCAGCCTTTGAAGTGGCTTGGGTTGGTTCCCGTCAAGGCTTCCCATTCCGCCTGGGTGACCTCGTACTTGCCGATCTCGAAGTAGGCCTCCGCGATTTTCACCATGTTCTTGCTGGTTCGCAGGTGTTCCAGGATTGGAACTCGCCGCGTGGCCAGTTCTGCGTTTTGTTGTTGCCTTTTCTGCCATGCAGGCAGCAGGGCCTGCATGCCGACCTCCGGTGCCGCGCTGCGGCCAGCTACCGTGTAGGCGTGCTCGGGGCCGTGGGTCTGCGCAAGTAGGGCAACCAGATACTCACGCACGTTTTTCGCTTCGGCGGATTGGTCTGCACGCTGGAGCGCGGCGATCTTTCCCCACAGCGCCATGGCCAAGAGCTCACTGTTGTCGGCTGTGCGGAATTGGTCTATCTCGGCATCGCAGGTGGCCACGCTGGCGCAGACGCCTGCCAGAAGGGTTGTGGGTATGGCGGTCGTCGCCAAACCGGGGGCAGCGTGAATGGGGAGGCCCAGGCACAGGACAACGGGAAGCAGTTTCAGCAGGCGGATTTTGGTCATGGGGTAAAGGCGTGCTCGGGTCTGGATGAAAAGGCGAGGGTCAATCCATCAGCTTGGCCAATTCGCTGGCGCGCTTGGCCCATCGGATGACAATCAGCTTACGGAATTCGGGATACCACACGGCGACAACGGGCGCGATGGGCAAGGGGGTTTTCAGCCCGGGCAACGTCACGGCGGGCGTGGGTACATCGCTGGGGAAATACACCTTGCCTTCTCCGCTCGGCCTGAGGGGGTCAAGGGTGATCGGCAGGCCGGGCATGGAAGGGTAGGTGGACAGCGCGTTGGTGCCCATGACCTTGGTGAGATTAAAGCCGGGCAGACCGACCAGTGTGCTGTCGTTTCCGGGATCGTCCGGATTCAGCGGGGTGTCGGTCTGAGTCTCAGGCAGCAAAATGCTCTGGCTGCCCGTTGGCAGCGCCCGCAGGGCGGCAACCGTTTCTGCTGAAAGGTGTGCGGCGTACTCTACGGGCATTACGGTGTCGCCCTCCGCAGGGATATCCATCACCACGAAGTCAAGCGACGACGCCTTTTCGACTGCTTGTTGAATCGCTTGCTTAATCGCCACGGGCGCGGCCGTGGCCGTGGCCACTTTGCTTGTTTTGCCTTGTAAGGCCAAGCCGGGGAGATTTCCCGCTGACTCATCAAACGGGCTGATGCGCGTTAACAGCGGTACAGGTTTATGCGGGTCTAAAACCAGCGCCTGCCAGCCCTGGATTTCTGAGAAACTGCACCGGCCGGTGCGGTCAACAGGCGGCCAGATGTCTGGGCTTATGGCGAGCAGTCGGCGATCTGGCAGCATCGCAAAGACCGTGGGCGCCTTGGCCGGTTCTGCCTTCGCATCGTAGTGTGAGGTCATGTCCATTTCGGAAAAATAGGCCCAGGCATAACTGCAGCGTAGCGACACCTTCTGACTTGCAATGGGCTGTTCATCGAGCGTTACCGACAGGCTGGCGTCAATCGAATCCGGTGACTGCCCGCAGGCGGTCAATAACGCAGCAGCGAAAAGGGTTAGAAGGGTGCGCATATTAGAGAGGGGTACCGATGAGGGCTTACCGGTGTGTGATTTGGTGGAGATCAAATTCATGGCG